>DAOTYK010000105.1:0-20624 GCA_034434855.1 Thermomicrobium sp. | reverse complement strand
CGAGTGGCTGCCGAGTTCGTCGTGAACGAGCTGGGGCTCAAGCGGGTCGCGACGATCCACGACGGCAGCCTCTACGCTGAGCAGCTGGCCAACGTCTTTGCCGAGAACGTCCAGAAGCTGGGGGGAACGGTCGTCGCCCAGGAGGCGGTGAGCCCGGACGACACCGATATGCGCCCGGTCCTCACCCGGATCGCCACCCAGCAACCCGAGCTGATCTATTATCCGATCTTCAACCCGGCCGGCTCCTTCATCACGATCCAAGCCAAGGAGATCAGCGGCCTGGAGAATGTCAAGCTGATGAGCGCTGACGGCCTGCTCGAGCCCCAGACGGTGGAGAACGCCGGCCAAGCCGCAGTCGGCATGTACCTGAGCGGCCCGGACCTGACCGTTCTCGGCCCCAAGTATCAAGAGTTCGTCCAGAAGTATCAGCAGAAGTACGGCACCAAGCCGGTCGCTGGCTTCCACGCCCACGCCTACGATGCGACGATGATGATCGTGGAAGCGATCAAGAAGGTGGCCGTCCAGGCACCGGACGGAACGCTCTACATCCCGCGCAAGGCGCTCCGCGACGCGCTGTATCAAACCAAGGACTTCGCTGGGCTGACCGGCAACCTGAGCTGTGACCAGTACGGCGACTGCGCTGATCCCAAGATCGCCGTCTACGAGGTCGTCAGCACCGATACGGCCGGCTGGCCGGACAGCGCCATCCGCAAGATCTATCCGTGAAAAGCTCGGGCGAGTCGGCGCCGGGTCGGGATGATCCCGACCCGGCGCTCTTCCTATAGCAGGAAGCTGAACGGAGCGAGGAGCAGACAGTGGCCATCGCGACACCGCGCTCGCTGCTCAGTGGTCGCCGGCTCGAAGCATCCCAGATCATCGTCTGGACGATCGGGGCTGTTCTGCTCGGCATCGTCTTCGTCGGCTCTGTCTTGACGCTGCGAGCCGGGCACTACACGGCTGCCCAGTGGCGCGATTTCATCGTCTTCGGCATCGCTCAGGGTTCGATCTACGCCCTGATCGCCCTCGGCTATACCATGGTCTACGGCGTCCTGCGCATGATCAATTTCGCACACGGCGAGGTCTTCATGAGCGGAGCCATGACCACCTTCTTCCTCGCCGACTACCTGAACCGCAGCGGCTTCCTCAAAGCCCACCCGTGGATCAGTCTCATCGTCATGCTCCTCTTCTCCGGACTCGTCTCCATGACCGTCGCAGTCCTCGTGGAGCGGATCGCCTATCGTCCACTCCGCGGCGCACCCCGCCTCGTCCCGCTGATCACCGCGGTCGGGGCCTCCTTCTTCCTCCAATACACCTTCCGCGGTCTCTTCGGTTCGGGAGTGCGCGCCTACCCAGCTATCCCTGTTCTCCAGGGGAAGCTGTGGGTCTTCCAGAAGACGCAGATCGCCGTCTTCGTCGGTGTTACGATCACGCTCTTGCTGCTCGTGCTTTTCTTGCAACGGACCAGAGCTGGATTGGCTATTCGCGCGGTCGCTGAGGATCGCGAAGCAGCCGCGCTCATGGGCATCGATGTCGATCGCGCCATCGTCACGACCTTCGCCGTCGGCGGTTTCATGGCGGGTATCGCTGGTGTCCTGTACGCGCTCGTCTTCATCCAAGTCCAGTTCTTCATGGGTTTCCTGCCCGGTATCAAGGCGTTCACGGCTGCCGTACTCGGGGGCATCGGTAACCTCCCCGGTGCTGCTATCGGCGGTCTGGTGCTCGGCGTCATCGAATCGGTGGGCCCGAGCCTCTTCTTCGACGGCTATGGCATCCGTGCCGCGCACCAGCTCAAGGACGTGATCGCGTTCACGATTCTCGTCTTGATCCTCATCTTCCGACCGACCGGCATCCTCGGTGAGCGGCTGGGTGGGGAGGAACGGGTATGAGCCTGGCAGCACTCCGGCGTGCCCTCTTCATCGGTCTCCTCGGCGGTCTCGCCGCCTGGCACCTCAGTCTCGTCGGTTTGATTCCCGCCTTTGCCCAGCGCCGGCTCATCGGGGAAACCGTCACCTTCAGCTACACCGTGCTCGTCGCCCTGTTCGCACTGGTCGCGCATGCCACGGGACGTCGTTACGCCGGCGCCCTCCAGCGCGTCACCTGGGGAACGCTCTCCGCACTGACCACTGGTCTGCTCGTCCTAGTCCTGGCAATGGTCGTAACGCAGGTCAACCTGCGCCAGATCTTCCTGAACGCGACACCCGAACTCGCCCGCGTTCTGACCTTCGGCGCTGCTGTCTCGCCTGCCGGTGTTCTCCGCACGCTGCTGATCGCTGCTGTTGCCGGCATCGCCTCGGGTGGGCTCGGTGCTGCTCCAGCTCCCTGGGGGCGCGTCAGCGTCTCTGCCGCGCTGGCGACCCTCCTGCTCGGCCTGCTGCGTGACGTGCTCGGTCCCATTCTCCCCAGCGGACTCGTCGGCTTCCTCTACGGAGCAGCCGGACTCAGCGTGCCTGGCGCCGCCGTCGCCTTCGTCCTCTTCTTCCTCCTCTTCGCGCTTCGCTGGTCACTCCCCGGCCAGGCAGGGGCCGGGCGAATCGTCGAACGCGTCCCGTCACCGATCCGAGCCCCGCTGACACGTTTAGTGGTGATCCTTCTCCTGGCCAGCGTTCCGCTTTGGGCCGGACTTTTCCTCAGCAACGTAGCCGATTTCGTCGGCTTCTACATCCTCATGGGCCTCGGGCTCAACCTCGTGCTCGGCTTCGCCGGTCTCCTCGATCTCGGCTACGTGGCGTTCTTCGCGGTCGGCGCGTATACCATGGCCGTGCTGACCTCTCCCGAGATCGGGCAGCGCTTCACGCTCGATTTCTGGGTCGCTCTACCGATCGCGATCGTTCTCACGGTCTGTGCCGGCCTGTTGGTCGGCCTCCCGGTCCTGCGTATGCGTGGTGATTACCTGGCGATCGCCACACTCGGGTTCGGCGAGATCGTCCGTCTTCTCGTCCTCTCCGATTGGCTCAAGCCCTATCTCGGTGGCGCGCAGGGAGTCACCCGCATCGCGCGACCGCAAATCGGCTCCTTGCGCATCGACAGTCCCCAAGAGTTCTACGTGCTCATCCTTCTCTCTTGTCTCCTCGCCTGGTTCCTCTCGATTCGCCTGCGCGACTCGCGTCTCGGCCGTGCGTGGTTCGCGATCCGCGAAGACGAGTTCGTCGCTCAAGCGATGGGGATCAACCGCGTCACCGCCAAACTCTCGGCATTCGCGATCGGTGCCTCCTTCGGCGGACTGAGCGGCGCGCTCTTCGCGTCGCTCGTTGGGTCGGTCGTCCCCGCCAGCTTCTCGCTCTTGGTCAGCATCAATGTCGTCGCACTCTTGGTGCTCGGCGGCATGGGAAGTCTACCCGGGGTCGTCGTCGGCGCACTCGCGCTCGTCGGTATTCCTGAACTCCTCCGCGAGTTCCAGGAGTACCGCTTGCTCGTCTATGGTATCGTCCTGATCGCCATGATGCTCTTCCGACCAGCCGGACTCCTCCCCGAGCGCATCCACCGACGCGAACTCGAGGAGGCCGTCGAGGAAGCACGCGAGATCGCCCCAGCCGAGATCGCTCCAGGTCGCAGCTGAGGAGGTACGCTCGTGGCCCTGTTGGAAACGCGTCAGCTCACCAAGCGCTTCGGCGGCCTCGTCGCGCTCCGTGATGTCGACCTAGCGGTCACGGAGCGATCGATCCACAGCGTCATCGGCCCCAACGGTGCCGGCAAGACAACCCTCTTCAACTGCATCACCGGTTTCCTCCGGCCCGATGGCGGTGACATCCTCTTCGCTGGCTCGTCGATCGCAGGGCTGCGCCCCGACCTGGTGGCCCAGCTCGGGATCGCTCGCACCTATCAGAATATCCGGCTCTTCAAGCATCTCTCCGTTCTGGACAACGTGCTCATCGGCCTGCATCCGCATGTCCGCTACTCGTTGATCGATGCCATCGTCCGCACTGCCCGCTACTGGCAGGCCGAGCGAGCGGCTGAGCGCGAGGCTCGGGACCTCTTGGCCTATGTCGGCCTCGCTGGCAAGGAGTTCCTCACGGCGGCCAACCTCCCGTACGGCGATCAGCGACGACTCGAGATCGCCCGGGCGCTCGCGCTCCGACCGCAGTTGCTGCTCCTCGACGAGCCCACGGCCGGGATGAACCCACAAGAGACCGACGAAATGATCCAGCTCATCCGCCGGCTGCGCGACGAGCGCAGCCTGACCATTCTCTTGATCGAGCACGACATGAAGGTCGTCATGAACATCAGCGATCTGGTGACCGTGCTCGACTTCGGGGAAAAGATCGCGGAAGGGCCACCCGACTCGGTCCGGCGCGACCCGCGCGTCATCGAAGCCTACCTCGGCCGCGGGGCTGCCAGCGGTCTCGGAACGAATATGTCGATGCAGGACGGAGAGGCACGACCCCATGCCACTGCTTGAGCTCCAGCGTGTCCATGTCCATTACGGGCCGATCCAAGCCCTCAAGGGAATCTCGCTGACCGTCGAGTCCGGTGAGATCGTCACCCTCCTCGGTGCCAACGGCGCTGGCAAGACCTCCACCCTGCGCGCGATCTCGGGCCTCGTCCGCCCCTCCGCCGGACGGATCCTTTTGCAGGATGTCGACCTCACCCATCGCAAACCGCACGAGATCGTCGCCTTGGGTGTCGGTCACGTGCCGGAGGGACGTCGCATCTTCCCGCGCCTCAGCGTGGAGGAGAATCTCCGCCTCGGCGCCTTTACCGTGCGCGACCGCGCCGAGATCGTTCGGCGCCAGGAGTACGTCTTCAGCCTCTTCCCTCGCCTCGCCGAGCGACGCCACCAGGCCGGCGGCACCCTCTCAGGTGGTGAGCAACAGATGCTCGCCATCGGTCGCGCGCTCATGATGCAGCCGCGCATCCTGCTCCTCGACGAGCCGTCGATGGGACTCGCCCCGGTTCTCGTCGAGAGCATCTTCGAGGTGATCCAACGGCTCAACCGCGATGGGACCACGATTCTGCTCGTCGAGCAGAATGCCCGCATGGCGTTGGAAGTCGCGCATCGCGGGTATGTCTTGGAAACTGGCCACATCGTCCTGAGCGGCCAAGCCGTCGAACTCGCCGCGGATCCGCGCGTTCAAGCTGCCTATCTCGGTGCGGCCTGAGCGTCACTCCGCAGCCAGAAGATCGCCTCCACGCGCCCTGCTCGAGCTGAAGCTCGCATTGGCCAGCCGACCGACCAACCGCGCTACCTCGTGCGCCGGCAGCTGGCCCCAACCCCGCGCCATCGCGGCCACATAGAACTGATGGGCCAGCGCGGTCATCGGCACCGGCGATCCCACGTCGCTCCCGAGCCGCATCGCCAGTTCCATGTCGCGCTGCATCAGTTCCAGTCGGAAGCGCACATCACCACTTTCCCCCAAGAGTTCCGGCACCACGTCCCGCCAGAGCTTCCAACCGCCGGTACTCGAGCGCAGTGCCTCGTAGACGATCGCAAGATCGGCCCCGGCATTGGCCGCCAACGCCAACGCCTCCCCGATGACGACCAAGCTCACCCCAGCGAGCAGCTGGTTGATCAGCTTGACCACCTTCCCCATACCGGGTAGGCCGACGAGATAGATCTCTTGCCCCAACGCTCCGAGGATCGGCATCACCCGCTCGAACACCGCCGGTTCGGCCCCAACCATTACCGTCAGCTGGCCGCTGTGCGCCTCCGCTGGCCCCCCTCCGACCGGCGCATCCACCACGTCGATCTGACGCAACCGCGCCTCTCGATCGAGCCGTTGCATCATCATCGGTGAGGCAGTACCGAGGTCGATCACCGTCGCCCCTGGCCGCAAGTGCTCGAGTGCCCCCTCCGGCCCGATATAGACCTCGAGCAACTCCTCGTCTCCCGGTAAACAGGTCAGAAAGATATCGACTTCTTCAGCCAGCAAAAGCGGTGTCGGGATCGCTGTCGCCCCGTGCAGTTCCAGTGCCTGTGCGACCTCCCAGCGACGGTCAGTCACCAGCACTCGGTATCCTGCTTCGAGCAGGCGCAGCGCGATCGCCCGCCCCAGGCTTCCTAACCCGACGAAACCGAGCGTCGGCTTCTCGTCCATCCTGGCTCCTCCCTCGACTCCAACCCTCACGCCTTCCATCATGCCGAAGTACGAGAAACGGCGACAAGTCTTCTCCGCTCGCCGCACATCGGCTCGTGAAGTCCACCGTGCTGTGCGCTGAGGCCGAGCTGAAAAGGCTCGACATCACCGCTCTACCACGACCCCTTCACTTGCCCGGGCAGCCGCGCGGGCGATGCTTTGCCTCCTCCTGAGATCGACGACCACCCATCCACGCCCTGCGCGAGCATCTTCGGTCGCGTCAGGGTTCTTTCCCTCGACGCTCAGGCCGTGCTGCCAGGTCAGCAGGACAACCTCGCACACTCCACCCTGTCGCAGCTCGGCGCCGCGACATCGCGAGCGGTTCGCCTGCTCCAGTAGTCTGAAAGCGGATCAGGCGACCAGGCAACTCGCTCATTGCCGAGCGGGAGGCAAGTCGAGCCATACGGTCGCACCGCGCGCGTCGCATCACGGAACACCCGCCTTCGCAAGACCGTGTTGCGCGGCTCGGTTCCGGCACCACGCGATGCCCTCATCAGTTGGCGAGAGGAGTCGCAGTGACGATCAGGCGCTGGTCGTACCGGCCAGTCGCCGGGTTGTAGTTCCCTGCGCAGGTGATGAGCGTCAGCCGCTCCTGCCGAGTCGGCCCGACGATCCGCTCGACCGGTGCTTGCGTTTCCTCGACCGTTTCCAGCCCTGTCACGCGGTACCGGCTCACGTGTCCATCCGCTCGCTCCAACTCGACCAGGTCACCGACGCGGACCCGCCAGAGATCCCAGAACACCGCTGGTCCCACACCGGCAAAATCGACGTGCCCAGCCAAAACGACATTGCTGCCTTGCCCGGGTAACGCCGTGAAGTCGTACCAGGCGACTTCGTCCGGGCGATCCGGGGCTTCCATCCGACGCTCGCCGTCCAACCCTTTCACGACGATCGGTGCATCGACCCCGATCGCCGGGATCCGGATACGCGTGATCGGGATCGGCTCGGTCGGTAAAGGAACGACCGCACTGTCCGGAACAGGATCCGCCTCCGTCGTAGGCCTTGCGGTCGGCGTCACGGCAACGACACGCTGGCGCACCGTCGGGGTCGGCCGGGGATCGCCGCGCAACGACGTTCCAGCCAGGAGGCCGATCCCCGCACCGAGGATCCACGCCGCCGCAGCCAGAAGCAGCACCAGCCCCGCCGAGCGCATCGCCTACCTCGCGCGGGTACCATGGCTTCGCCGCCCCCGCATCAGCCCGACGCCACCGGCCATCATCCCGGCGACTCCCAGAACGAGCAAACCGACTCCCACCGGGCGAGCGACTGGGTTCGGCCTGGCCGACCCGGTCGCCGGTAGACCGATCGTCGGAGTCGGCGTCGGGCCAGGACCGGTGATCGGCGTCGCCGGACCGAACACCGGTCGGGCAGTCGGTGTCGCGGTCGGCCCTGCCCCTGCTCCGGGCGTACCAGCTGGCGTAACGGTCGGGCTGACTGTCGGGAGCGGCGTCGCCTCCGGAACCGGCAACTCCCAGGCTCCGATATCGCAGGCCGGACCTTGTGGCCGCTCGGTATCCACCTGGTCCTCGCTCGGGCATCCCTGTGTTCCAGCTGCATCGAGAGCGGGCGAGCCGAGGCCGAGGGCATGGTAGAGCGTGCCTCCCGCCGGATCCACTCGGAGGGGCTGCAGAGCGGGATCCGCATTCACGAGGTCTCCGCTGCCCCGCAAGAGGCAGCTATCGCGATCCTCCAGGTTGCCACCTTGGGAACTCGGTGCCAGCCCGCCGCAATTGCCGCCACCCGGGCTGGCCGCGAGGAGCGTCCCCCGCAGCGTGACCTCACCTCCATCGTTGTACAGTGCGCCGCCAGCCGCTGCCGCGTTCGCGGCCACGGTCACGAACTGTAGACTCGCCCTCCCCTGCGGTCCCACCCAAAGGCCACCGCCGCGCTGCTGACTCACGTTGGTGCTCACCGTCACGTTGATCAGCCCCACTGCTCCCAGCACGGCGATGCCACCCCCATAGGAGCCCGTCTGGTTCTCGGTGACCGAACTCGCAATCATGGTGAGCTGCCCGCCGGACCGCACGGCTATTCCGCCGCCGAGCTGCCCCGCGCTGCTGCGTCGGATCGCGGTGTCCGCGACCGTCACTTTGGCGGTTCCCTCGACCAGCAGTCCGCCCCCGTCGTTCGCCGCCTGGTTGTCGATCGACTGCACGCGCTGGAGGTCGACCTGGCCGCGCGCCGCTAGCCCCCCACCGGACCCGTTCGCTGCGTTCCCGACCACCGTCGCGCCGTTCAGGCTGGCCTTGCCCAGCGCGGCGATACCGCCACCGTCCAGTGCCGCCTGGTTCCCGCGCACCACGGTGTTCCCCTGCAGCGTCAGCGTCTTGCTGCCGGTGTGGTAGATGCCACCACCAGCTGCCTCGGAACGGTTCGCCTCGATCGTCGCCGCATCGAGGACCATGTCTCCTTGGTTCCAGATCCCGCCCCCGTCTTGGGTCGCCTCGTTGCTCTGTACGACCAGACTGCGCAAGCGGCCGGTACCGGTGCTCGCCAGACCGCCTCCTAGCCGCGCCCGGTTGTCGCGCACGATCACCGTTTCGGGCGAACTCAGCTCGAGCGTCCCGCTGCTCGAGACCCCGCCACCCGCGCCAGCCTCGGCTCGGTTTCCTTCGATCACCGTACGCGAGAGTGCGAGTGTCCCCGCGTTGAGGACCCCGCCCCCGTCACCCTGCTCGGCCGTGTTGGCTGCGATCGTTCCACCGACGATTTGTAGCGTCCCCTTGCCGAGCACGGCGATACCGCCACCGTCCAGCTCGGCTCGATTCTCCCGTACCTCGCTGTCCAACAGCGTCACGATCCCCTCGTCGGAGGCGATTCCCCCACCCCGGACCGCCTGGTTCGCCAAGACCTTCGCCTGACGCAGCGTCACCTGCCCACGCGCCACCCAGATGCCACCACCGCGACCAGCCTCGTCGGTCGGCGCTCCGTTCCCCGCCTGATTACCGCGGACAAGTGTCCCCTGGAGTTCGACCTGGCCCCCCTCGACCGCCAGGGCACCGCCGTCCCGGGCGCGATTCACATCGCTCGCCGCGCCGCCGCCGAGCGTGACCCGGCTCCCCAACACCAGGCGTCCCCCGGAGACCCACACAGCGCCGCCGGTACCCGTCGCGCTGTTTCCCGCGAAAATCACTGTGCCCTCCAACACCGCTGTTCCAGCGACTGCCAGTGCCCCTCCGTTCGCACTCTCCTCGCTCGCCGGATCACCGGCCTCGTTCTGCCGAAACGTTAACGAGGAACCCTCGAGGAGGGTGACTGTCCCCGATGGTCCCACGAAGACAGCTCCCCCGTCACCCTGAGCGAAGTTCTCCTGAAACGTCACATCTGCCAGCTGGAGCGCCCCACCCACCCAGATCGCGCCACCATCGTGGTCACGGGCGTCATCGTGGACTGCTCGACCGCCGCTGAGCGTGAGCTTCTCCACGATCAGTGTCGCGCCCGCTCCCACGTCGAACAACCGATCGGCCTGATCCTCCGCTGGCCAAGCTCCGACGATGGTGGTCGCGCTTCGCCCGACGATGCGCAAGGCGCCGCCGCGCTTGGTCACGTCCAAGTCGCCACTCTCGGCCGTGTCGTCCGTCGCTGGTGGAATCGACAGTTGATAGTTTCCGTCCTGCAGCTGGATGGTGACCGGGTCGGTCAGGGAATTCGCCAGCATGACCGCGGCCCGCAAAGTTGGACAGCTGCGCGTCGTCCCGCTGCCGCTGCAGCTGCCTGTCCCGTCGCCCGTGCCGGCAACGGTGATCGTCACCTCGGCTGCACCGGTCGCCGGCACGAAGACCAGTGCGCCGCCGGCTGCCGCCAATGCCAGCGAGCCCACGAGCAGCGCGACCACCCCACCTGTCCAGCGCACCGACCCGACCTCCCCTCCCGCGACGCATCACCAGAGACGCCTGCGCCCGAGCAGACGCGCTTCGCTCGCGCCCGGCTGTCCCAGCATCAGCGCCGCAGGTTGACCAACTCCTGGAGCACCTCGTCGCTCGTGGTGATCACCCGCGAGTTCGCCTGGAAACCACGCTGGCCATGATCATGCTGGTGAACTCCTGCGCCAGGTCGACGTTGGACATCTCGAGATAGCCGCTGGCGATCTTGCCGCGTCCACCGGAGTCAGCCGGCCCGACGATCGGCTCACCCGAATTGACGGTCGGCAGATAGGCGTTGCCACCCACCTTCATCAGCCCACCCGGGTTGGTGAAGAGGGCCAACGCGATCTGCCCGATCACCTTGGTGACGCCGTTGGAGTAAATCCCCAGCACTTCACCGGACTGGCTCACTGTGAAGGTGGTCAGCGAGCCAGCCGGCGCGCCGTTGGCCGCCGCGTTCGCCGAGTACGGTGCCGCCAACTGCGTCAGGCGCGAGAAGTCCGGCGTGACCGTGATCGAACTCGCACCGCCCAACGTCGCGTCGAGCTCCACTGCACCGATGGTCGAGGCGGCGAGATCGAGATTGCCGTCCGCATCGAAGACGAGCCTCCCGGTCGTCGTACCATCGAGCTCGAACCCCGTATCTTCATCTTCTTCATCTTCGTTCGCGCTCGTCCGTGGGTCATCCTTCCGCACCGTGTAGTCCCAGGTATTCGCCTCGGTCTTCTCGAAGAGGATGTAGAACTCGTGTCGCTTACCGAGCGAATCGGTGATGCTCACTTTCGTCACGTAGTGTGGCGTGTCTGCGTCAGCGTCCTGGTTCGCGTCCAGATTCCCCTGCACCGTGATCTGCGTCGTGGGGACGGCATCGAGTTGCTGCCCGATCGGGATGGTGATCGGCCCTACCGGCCCCGCCGTGTCCACGTTGCCGTTGGCGTCCGCTTGCCAGCCGAGCACGTAGAAGCCGTTCGAGGGGTTGACCAAGCGCAAGTCCGAGCCGATATCGAAAGCGCCATCCCGCGTGTAGAGCGTCTGCGAGCCGTCGCTCACCACGAAGAACCCGTCCCCCTGGATCGCCAGGTCGCTCGGCTTGCCGGTCAGCTGCAATGCTCCCTGCGTGTGGATCGTATCCACCGCGCCGACCACTGCTCCCAAACCGATCTGCAGCGGATTGATCCCGCCCCGCGTCTCGGTCGGCCCGCTCGCCCCGCGCACCAGCTGGCTCAGGATGTCGGTGAAGCGCACGCGCCCGACCTTGAAACCGGTGGTGTTGACGTTGGCGATGTTGTTGCCGATCACGTCCATCCAGGTCTGGTGCGCCCGCAAGCCGGAGATCGCCGAGAACATCGATCGCATCATGGCTCGTCCTCCCTCGTCACTGTTCCTATCGGCCGTCTTTCCTCTGAGCTGGAGTCCCCGACGTCGTGTGCAGTCGTCGCGCGCTCACCCGCTCACTCTCCGTTGCCGGAACCAGTTTCGGCTAACCCGATGCTCACCACGTCGCGCACGTCGATCCGCTGCCCGCCCGAGAGCTCGAGCACCGCGACACCGTCCAGGATGGTCACACGCACCACGGTGCCGGTCACCAGCTCGCCGCTCGTCCGGTCCAGACCACTCACCACCCGACCCAGATACCCCGCCACCTGTCCCAGCGCCGCATGCTGCGCCATCGACGCCACCGTCTCGTTCAACTGTTGCAGCTGTTCCAGCGTGTTCAGCTGGGCGAGCTGCGCGATGAACTCCCGGTCCTGCATCGGATTCATCGGGTCCTGGTTCTTGAGCTGAGCCACCAGGAGCATCAGGAACGCCTGCTTGTCCAGTCGGCCACCAGGCCCAACGCCGTTTCCGACCGCTGCGTGGTTCGTCATGACCAGACCGTTCGAGTCGTTCACACTGCCGACGCTCATCGCTCCACCTCGCTGCTCAAGCCCACGTGTCCACGAGACTGCTCGACTCCGCGACCGGTCGTCGCCGAGAGCCCCCTTCCACCGGCAGCTGGTCCAGAACCGTCCGCTCGGGGCGTCCCCAACCGGGATCGCTCGAGGCTCCCTGGTGCCCGCCCGGCCAGCCCATTCCGGACTGACCACCGCCGATCCCGTGCTGCCCACTCGCCGTCGCCAGCGGCTGCACCTCCACCCGCTGCACCGTGAGCCCTCCGGCCGCGAGGAACGCGCGGAGGCTCTCCCGTCCGGCTTCCAGCGCCTGCCGCACCTCCGGTTGGCTGGCCGCCAGCGTCACCTCCAGCCGCCCCGCCACCTCGCGGATGCGCACGTCGACCACTCCCAGGTCGGGCGGCTCCAAGCGCACGCGGAGCTGCCGCGTACCATGCGCGATCGCCTGCGCCACACGTTCCTGAACCTGTCCGACCGCGTCCGCGGTCGCTTCCCCGCCAGCCGGGACTGCTCCACCTTCACCCGGTCGACTGCCAGCGGTATCGCTGACCGGGACGGTTCCCACGAGTGCCGGCCCATCGTCTTGCCGCACACGTTGCACGGCCGATACCGTCAGCTCCGGGCCTCGACCATCCGACGCCTGCCCCTCGACCCAGACGCGCACCTCAGCGGGTTCGCTCCGCACCGCCTCGCTCGCCCGATCGGCGGCCGTTCCGCCCCCGCCGGATCCTCTCGCTTCCTCGCCCCCGCGCGCTACCCGATCCACGGCAGCCCGGCGGGCTTCGGCGAACGCCACGAGTCCGTCTGCGCTCGGAGGCGGGTGCTGCGGGAGCGCGCCGACCGGACGCTGCTCTCCCGTTCGGTCTCCCCGGTCCACCGCCTGCACTGCTCCGCTCGACACATCACGCAACGCCGCTTGCCCAGCCGACTGCGCGTCCTCGCGCGAACTCGCTGACGGTGGTGCAGTCACTGCCTGCCCGATCACCGCGCTCGGCTGGGGATCGTCGGCCAGCGGCGTGCCGGCGAGCCCGGTCAGGACACCGAGCCCGGCTGACATCGTCCCAGCACCCAAGACAGTCTCCGACGACAGCGCAGCGGAGAGCCGCTCTCCGTCAGGCTGACCCCGCAGTTGCCCGTCCGAGCTCGTTGGTCCAGCCAGCACCAGCCCAACCGGTGCCACTCCGACCGGAACGATGTCCGGCGTGACTGACGCTTCCGACCGGTGCATCGGTTCGCGCGACCGACCCTCGGCCGCGCTCGCCTCGCCGGGCATCGTCCCGTTCCCCGGTCCTTCCTCGCCGGCTGGCATCAGCCCGAGTAGTGCCGCCAGGATCGCCAGGAAGGCCTGCGCATCGCCGCCGAGTTCGCCGCGCTGGGGACCAGCCCGCTCGTGCACGCCGCTCGATGTCGACTCGACCGGCAAGACCATCACCGCACCTCCCCGCTCGAGGCACTCAGCTGCCCTGACCGCCGCTCGCCATGGCCCGCAGCATGGCCAGACGCCGCGCCAGGACTTCGCTCACCGCGCTGTAACGGAGCGTCGTCTCCGCCAGGAGACCCATCTCGCGTTCGATGTCCACATTGTTGCCGTCCGGTCGATAGCGCGTTCCGGTGAGCGCGACGACTTCCGGCTGGAGGGCGCTGGGCGAATTCGCCGTCGTCGCGATGTGCCGCGGATCGGTCCGCACCAAGGGCAAGCGCGTGAACGAGCCGCTCAACATCGCCTGGAGAAGGTCCTCGAACCGGACCGCTTGACCACGGAATCCGGGGGTTTCGGCATTGGCGACGTTGCTCGCCGTCACCTGCTGCCGCAAGGCGAGTGCATCGAGTGTCCGTGCCAGCACACCGATCGGATCGATCGTTCCGGCCATCGTGCACCTCTCATCCTGTTCCGCCCAGCACGCGCCAGGTCGCGAGCACTGCGCTCACGTACCGCTGCGTCTCCGGATACGGCGGGATCCCTCCTGCGCGCTCGACTGCCCCAGGGCCGGCGTTGTACGCGGCCAGCGCGAGCGAGACATCGCCGCCGAACCGCTGCAAGAGCTGGCTGAAGTAGCGGGCGCCGCCGTCCAGGTTTTGCGTCGGGTCGAAGGGATCGCGCACCCCGAGCATCGCGGCAGTCGCGTCCATCAGCTGGAGGAGTCCTTTGGCTCCCGCCGGCGAAACGGCCCGTGGATCGAAACCGCTCTCGACCTTGACCATCGCCGCGAGCAGCGCCGGATCCAACCCGTAGCGCTGTGCTGCCTGGACGATCGCCTGACCATAGGGAAGCGCCAAGATCCGTTCGATCCCCTGCGCCGATCCCGTCGGCGCAGCACTCAGTAACGGCCAGGGGTCGACCGCACGCCCGTTCTGCCGGATCTCGTAATGTAGGTGCGGCCCGGTCGAGAGACCGGTATTGCCGGACTGGCCGATCACCTGCCCACGCTGCACCCGCTGCCCGGGCCGCACGTCAGCCGTACTGAGATGCCCGTAGAGCGTCGTCACACCGTTCCCGTGATCGACTTCGATCCGCAACCCGTACCCGTCCGTGTTCCCGACGAAGCGCACCGTGCCGTCGGCCGTCGCGCGCACCGGCGTCCCCTCGGGAACCGCGATATCGATGCCCGAATGGAACGTTTCACCCGGCAGCAGCGACCGCGGTCCGTAGGTCGAGGTGACCGTGCCGCGCACCGGCCAAGCACCGCGCAACATCGCCAGTGGATCGCTGGTCGCCGTCGGTGCAGCGGGGACGACGCCACGCTGGGCCAAGAGCGCCCAAAACTGACTGCTCGCTCCGGTCGAGCCACCCAACTGCGGCGAGCGGATACCGAAGCGAACCGGCATGCTGGCGATGATTTCGGGTGGAATCGTGAGACCGGCCACAGCCCGCTCCTCACTTGCTTCGTTCGTCGGTCAGCAGGAGCCGGGCAGCGCGCACCGTCGCCAGCTCGTCCAGGAGCGCCGCTTCGGCGGCCTGCTCCCGCCGCTGTGCTTCGCTCAGCCAACGCGCCCGCACCAGCTCCAGCTTCTTGGCCTCTCGCCGCTGGGCGATCAACGCGGCACGAGCCAGCTCCGCCTGGCGCTTGGCCTGTTCGAGTCGCGCTTCCTCCTCCGCGCGCCGCCGCTCGAGCCAGGATTCGTACGTTTCCGCGCCAGCCAGCACCCCAGCGTCCACCGAGCGGCTGGCCAGCTGCGCCAGCCCGGCCGCCAGCGAGCGCTGCGATGCTGCGAGCTGTGCCAGGACTGCTTCGCAGGCAGCGACCCACCGTTGCTGCTCGGCCAGCTGCCGCTGCGCCTCATCGACCAGACGCTTCCGGTGCTCGAGCAAGCGCTCCATTCGCTGCGCTCGTTGCCGCAGCACTCGCACCATGCGCCCTCACCTCCTCAGACTGCGCTCCTTGCCGCCGCGATCCGTTCTCCCCGCATCAGTCGCTCCAACCAGGCGATGGTTTCGGCAAAGGTCGCGCGCTCTTCCGGTTTCTGCTGCAGGAAACCCCGGATCTCCGGCATGAGACCGAGCGCTCGATCGACGGTCGGGTTCGTTCCGTGGACGTAGGCACCGATATCGATCAAATCCCGGGCGCTCTCGTAGGCTGCCAAGAGCTCGCGCACCTCGCTCGCCAGCGCTCGATGGTCCGGTGTGACCAGACTCGGCATGAGCCGGCTCACGCTGGCCAGGACATCGATCGCCGGATAGTGCCCACGGTCTGCGAGCGTGCGTGCGAGCACGATGTGACCGTCCAGAATGCCCCGTACGGTATCGCTGATCGGTTCGTTGAGGTCGTCACCCTCGACCAGCACGGTATAGAACGCCGTGATGCTGCCCTGTTCGGCATTGCCCGCCCGCTCCAGCAGCCGCGGCAACAGGGCGAAAACCGAGGGCGGGTATCCACGCGTGGCCGGTGGCTCACCAGCGGCCAACCCGACCTCCCGTTGCGCCATCGCCAAACGTGTCACCGAATCCATCATCAGCACCACGCTCATGCCACGGTCGCGGAAGTACTCGGCGATCAGCGTCGCCGTCCAGGCTGCCTTGATGCGCATCAAGGCTGGTTGATCCGAGGTGGAGACCACGACCACGGCCCGCTCCAGCCCGGCGGGGCCGAGGTCGCGCTCGATGAACTCCTGAACCTCTCGTCCCCGTTCGCCGATCAAGGCGATCACCCGCACGTCGCACACCGCGTTGCGGCTGATCATGCCGAGGAGCGTGCTCTTCCCGACGCCCGAGCCAGCGAAGATCCCGAGGCGCTGCCCACGCCCGCACGTCAACAGCGCGTCGATCGTCCTCACGCCGGTCGGCAAGATGTCGCGGATCGGTGCCCGCTGCAAGGGGCCCGGCGGTGCACCACCGATCCGCAATCGCCGCCGACAGCGCAGCGGCCCCTTGCCGTCGATCGGTCGACCGAGCCCGTCGATCACGCGCCCCAAGAGTTCGGGCCCGACCGGCACGTGCAACGCTTCGGGTGCTCGAACGACCCGGCTGCCGTGCCGCACCCCACGCAATTCCGCGAGGGGAACGAGCACCAGCCGCTCGTCATGGAAACCGACGACTTCAGCGGCTAACCGTCCCTCTTCGGCGAGACTGGGAAAGATGTGGCAGAGATCGCCGATCTCCAGATCGAGCCCGATCGCCTCCACCGTCAACCCGATGCCTCGGACGACACGTCCCTCGCGCCGGATCGGCTGGAGATCGCGCAAGCGGTCGCGAAAGCGGTCGAGCACGCTTTCAAGCGTCATCGGCGACCTCCGAGAGCGCCCGTCGCACTGCCTCGAGCTGCGTCGAGATCCGCGCATCGACGAAACCGACTGGTGTTCCCAGGACGCAGCTGCCACGATCGACATGTGGGTCACCGACCACCTCGACCGGCGGGCGCCCGTTCCACGCCCGCGCCAACCACTCGCGCGCTCGCTCCACGTCCTCGGGATGGACGATGAGGTGCGTCACCGGGGCGCTCGGCGCATGCTCCAGTGCCGCCTGCGCGAGCCGGCCCAGCAACTCCCCGTCACGCTCGACCTCGCGCCGCAGGATCGTCTCAGCGACGAGAACACTCAGTTCCACCAGTAGGCGCGCCATAGCCTGCCGGACTTCTTCCTCCCGCAGCACCGCGCGCTCCACCAGTGCTCGGAACTGGGCGAGCAGCTCACGCTGCTCTGCCGCGAGTTCAGCCTCCACCTGACGACGGGCCTCGACCAGTGCGGCCTCCCACAACTGCTGCTGCAACGACTCGAGTTCGGCTTCCACCGCGGCCCGGATCGCTCGCGCTTCCTCCTCAGCCGCCGCCACGATCGCTGCCGCTCGCTCTTCCGCTTCCGCGAGGAGCCGCACGGCCAACTCGCGATCGTGCAGTGACGGCTGCGGGACGACCAGCGTATCGCCCACCGTCGATGCTTCGCGACGCTTGACCACCCGAGCGCTAACCAAGGATCGCCTCCTCGCCTCGCGAGATCACGATCTCTTCCGCCTCCTCGAGTCGCCGCACGATCGAAACGATCCGCTGCTGCGCTTCCTCGACCGCCCGGATGCGCACTGGCCCCAGGTAACTGATCTCCTCGCGCAACAGTTCGGCTGCCCGCTGCGACATGTTGCGGAAAATCTTCTCCTTGAGTTCGTCGCGTGCTGCCTTCAGGGCCAATGCCAGATCGCGCATGTCCACTTCGCGCAGCACGCGTTGCAATGAGCGATCGTCCAGGAGGATCAAATCGTCGAAGGTGAACATCAGCTTGCGGACCTCTTCGGCCAGCATCGGATCGACTTCAGTCAAGCGCTCCAAAATGTGTTTCTCAGTACTGCGATCGACCTTGCTCAAGATCGCGACCAGATGTGCGACACCGCCGACGGTCCGCGAATCCTGGGTGAGGAGGGAGGACATCCGCCGCCGCATGATCTCTTCGACCCGCTTGACGATCTCCGCCGGGGTACGATCGATCGTCGCGATGCGCCGCGCGACCTCCGACTGCAAATCCTCGTTGAGATGACTGATCACTGCCGCCGCTTGGACCGGTGGCAGATACGAGAGGATCAAGGCGATCGTCTGGGGATGCTCGTTCTGGAGGAACATCGCCATCTGGCGCGGATCCGACTTGCGCAGGAACTCGAACGGCGCCGGTGGATTCATCGTCACCACCCGATCGATCAGTGCGTTCGCTCGCTCGAGTCCCATCGCCCGAGCCAGCATCTCGCGCGCGTATTCGATCCCGCCGACCGCTAGATATCGGTGGACGACTGCCACCTCGTGCGCCTCGTCGAGGACTCGGCGGACCTCATCCTCGCTGAGGCGAGGCATCGTGGCCACCTTCACGGTGATCACTTCGATCTCGTGCTCCTGCAGATGCTGCAGCACCTTGGCGGAGTAGTCGGGCCCCAACGCCATGAGCAGCGCCGCTGCCTTCGCCGCGCCCTTGAGTGGCTGTGCCTGATTCGTTTGGTGGAGAGACGGTTGCGCCGTCATCGCCGTTTCACTCCTCGTTCAACCAGGCCCGGACCACATGTGCGACCGTCGCCGGATCCTTCTTCGCCAACTCCTGCAATTCCCGAAGCGTCGGCGGGGGCCCGCTCGGCGGTTTCAGTGCTGCCTCGGCCTGGCCGGGCAAGCCCGCCGCGCCACCGCCGGTCACGGACGGTGCAGCCGCACCCACCACCGCGCCCGGCAAGACTTCGGTCGCGACCTGGTAGCGCGGGACCGGCGGCAGCGCTGGCCGCTGCGCGGCGAGGACCCGCCAGGCGATGAGCAAGGCGAGCAACGGAATCAGCACGATCGCACCGAGCCGCGCCGCCTCGAGTAACTGATCCATCAAGGCCGGCTGCGCCGCGGTCTCCTCCGCCGTCGCCGTCGTGAACGGCACGACACTCACGGTCACCTGATCGCCCCGCTCCGGGACGATACCGGCCGCCGCCGCAACGAGGTCACGGACCTGTTCGGCCACCGCTGGATCGACTGCAGCGCTGTTCAGCACCACCGCCACCGACAACCGCTGCACTTTGCCCGGTGCTTGGAGGACGCGCTCGACCTGGCGCGAGAGTTCATAGTTGACCGTCGTCTCGCGGAGTTCGCTCCGCTGCTGATTCTGCTGTGCCGCACCTTCCTGGTAAGTATCGACGTTGCTGTCGACTCCCGGTACGCCGATCGGGCCGGTCGCCGTCCCCTCGCTCGTCTGGACACGTTCCTGCTGGCTGCGCACCTGCGGTTGCGTCCCGTTGGGACTGTAGATCTCGCTATCGATCTGACGCTGGTCCCAGTCGAAACTCGCACTGACCTGTACCGCCGCGTTGTTGTTACCCACCACGCGGGCCACGATCGTCTGCAGCTGGGTCGCCATCGCGGTCTCGAAGGCACGTTGTGCCTTCAAGTGATCGCTCATTCCACCAGCAGCGGCGACTCCACCACCCGACCAGAGCGCGTTCCCGCTCTCGTCGACAACGGTGACATGCTCCGGCTGCAAGCCAGGGACCGAGGCGGAAACGAGATGCACCACCCCGCGCACCTGCTCGTCCGTCAACCGGCTACCCGGCTTGAGCTGCAGCACGACCGCAGCCGTCGTCGGCTGTTGCTGCTCGCTGAAAAGCGACTCTTCCGGGATGACCAGATGGACACGCGCCGACCGGACACCATCCAGCTGGCTAATGGTCCGCGCCAGTTCCCCCTCCAGTGCCCGCTGGTAAGTGACCCGCTGCTGGAAGTCGGTCACGCCGAACGACGAACGATCGAACAGTTCGAAGCCGAGTGTCCCGCTCTTCGGCAGCCCCTGTGCTGCCAAAGCCAGGCGAAGCTTCGCGACCTGCTCCACCGGAACGCTGATCGTCGTCCCATCGTTGCTCAGCCTGTACGGCACTCCTTGTTGACGGAGTTGATCGATGATCGCCGCGGCATCATCGGCCGAAAGGCCCGTATAGAGCGGCGCATATTGCTGCGGCGGCTGGAGGAGCAGGAGCAGCGCGACCGTAAAGAGTGCCGCGAGACCGACGGCGACGATCGCCACCCGCCGGTTCTGGCTCAGGCCGTCCCAGCGCTCCCTGACGCTCTCCCAGTACGGGGCGAACCGCCGCAGCATCGTTCTCGCCTGTACCCTTCGATAGCTCAGATCGGCATCGACATCACTTCACGATAGGCTTCCAGTGCCCGGTTGCGGATCTGCAGTGCAGCCTGCAATCCGATCGACGCTGTCTCCAAGGCGAGCATGACCTCGTGGAGATCCACGTCTTCCCCGGCTGCCAACGCGAGTGCCAGCCGATCCGCTGCGTTGAGCTGCTCATTCAAGGAACCGAGTGCACGCTCGAGAACCGCCCCGAACGAAGGACCAGTTGCTGGCTTCGGTGCAGCCGCCGTCCCGACCGGCGCGATCTCTGCGGAGATCGGTGGAATCGGCGCGATGCTCACGTCGACCTCCCTCCCTTACCGCCGACCGGCTCAGGCACGCCCGATGCTCAAGGCACGCATCGCCATCGTCTTCAAAGCATCGAGGACCGTGACGTTGGCCTCGTAGGCCCGCGTGGCCGCCATCAGGTTGGTCATCTCGCTCACCACATCGATATCCGGATACCGCACGATCCCGTTGGCGTCCGCATCGGGATGAGTCGGGTCATAGACTTCTCGCACCGCACGGCGATCGACCACGATCCCAGCCACCTGCACCCCGCGTGCAGCGCTCGGGGTCGTTTCGACCAGCCCCGTCCGCGTTTGGACGAGCCGAGCGAACGGGCTCGGCTGCTCGGTCGCGAAAACGACTTGCCGACGCAGATACGGTCCGCCTTGCGGCGTTCGCGTGGTATCGACGTTGGCCAAGTTCGACGCCGTGACATCCATCCGAACGCGTTGCGC
>DAOTYK010000104.1:0-2410 GCA_034434855.1 Thermomicrobium sp. | reverse complement strand
GGCTACGATCCGGTCTACGGAGCTCGTCCGCTCAAGCGGGTGATCCAGCGCGAACTCCTCGATCCGTTAGCGAACAAGCTCCTGCGTGGTGAGGTGCGGGACGGCGAGACGGTACTGGTCGACGTGGACGAGCACGGCAACTTGAGCATCCGCTCGATGTTGGCTGAAGCGGAGGTCGTCGCTTGAGGGGAACAGGGGATCGCTGGCCGGCGATCCCCTGTTTCGTTCGTCATCGACGGAGGGTCGCGATGGATGCGGTGGCGGAAATCGCCAAGCTGATCGTCATCGCCGCGCTGATCGTGTTCGTTCCTTTCCTGTTCATGCTCATCTTCGATCTCGCGGCGCATCTCGGTGAGCTCTTTGGCCGCCGTTCCTGAACGGGGGTGAAGCGACTATGGAGTCGCTGCAGGCCTTCGGGCGCCTGCTGATCGTGATGGGACTGGTTTTGGCGATTCTTGGGGTGCTCCTCGTCCTCGCTGGTCGTATCCCCTTCATCGGTCGTCTCCCTGGGGATATCGTCTACCAGCGCGGTAACTTCACCCTCTACATCCCGCTGATGACGATGTTGATCCTGAGCCTTCTCTTGACGATTCTCCTCAACCTTCTGTTCCGCCGCTGAGCAACCGTGCTATCCTGATCGTGATTACACAAATATCATGGAAGGAGAAGCACGGTGCGGTTGCGCGTGGCCTTCGAATGGCTACTGGCGGCGTTCGTCGGACTCGTCGCTCTCATTCTCGGGATCCAGGGATTCGGTCGAAGCAGACGACGACTCGGTGCTAGCCAGCACCTCGTCCGACTGTGGGAGCAGGGGGACGAGGACGACGATCGCGAGTTCGTACGGGCGCCGTCCCTCGATGAATCCTCTGCAGAGCGTGCACTCTATTCCATGCCAGCTGAGCGTGTCTTCGAACCACGCGAAGCCCCGCGGCTCGCGGAGCACGAGCGTGCTGTGCGGTACGAGGCGAGAGTGCGGCTTCTGGTAACCGATGTCGATGCCGTCGCGGCCAGGATTCAGGAGTTTGTGGCGAGTGTTGGCGGCTATACGATCGATGCTGACGTGTCGTCAGGGACCTTTTCTCCATCAGGTCGGGTGACGGTCGCTGTTCCAGCAACGCAGCTGTCTCCGTTCCTCGAACGGCTCGCGTCGCTCCCTGGTGTTCGCGCAGTCGAGGAACGTTCGCTGCGCGGGCGAGATGTGACCGGGGAGGTCATCGACATCGAGGCGCGTCTGCGGGCGGCGCGTACGGCAGAACAGCGGTACCTCTCGCTCGTCGAGCGAGCGGAACGTGTCCAGGATGTTCTGCGGGTAGAGGAAGAACTCCGGCGGATTCGCGCCGAAATCGAACGATTGGAGAGTCAGCAGCGCTTCCTCCAGGAACGCGTCAGTTTTGCAGTCGTCACCGTCGCATTGTGGAGTGCTCGTTCACTCGGGCAGCGCGTGCGCGGTGCCTTCCGTGCTGGCTGGGATCGGGGTATCGAGGTGATGGTCGAACTCGCCGGTTTCGGTGGTCGTCTCGCCGCTCTTGGGAGTCTGGTCGTTCCGGCTCTCGTCGTTCTCGGCGGATTCTTGCGGTGGTTCGTGAGTCATCTGGTGAGAGAGCGGCAGGCGGTGTCGAGCGATCGGGTGGGCGAACACTCACGCGAGTGAAAAGGCCAGCTGCCGGTTCGGATCGGCACACGTTCGGGAAAAGTGTGCGGCCCGCCAGGTGTTGCCGACGGGCCGCCGGTGAGTGCTGGAGTCAGGAGAAGATCAGCCCCAAACCAGTTGCGCGGTCCTCGCCACGAGTTCGAGCTTCTGGCGCTGTACTTCCGGCGTAATCCGGTTTCCTTCCCAGGTCGAAGCGAAACCGCATTGTGGACTGAGCGCCAGTCGCTCCAGCGGGACGTACTTGGCTGCTTCTTTGATACGCTGGATCAACTCCTCCGGTGATTCGAGGCGCATCTTCTTAGTGGTGACGAGACCGAGTACGACGATGCGATCTTCTGGTACGAAGCGCAAGGGTTCGAACGTCCCCGATCGTTCGTCATCGTATTCGAGGAGGAAGCGGTGAAACTTGGTTTTGCGGAAGACCTTCTCGGCGATCGGATCGTAGCCACCGGACGCATAGAACATGCTCTGGTTGTTGCCGCGGCAGATATGGAGGCCGAAGACGATTCCCTGTTTGTCGAATCCGTCGAGCACAGCATTGTCGAGTTCGATGGTCTGATCGACGATGCGATCAGGGTCGATTCCACGGATACGATAGCCTTCGCGGATCTTGGGATCGAGCAAGGCAGCATACTGTGGAGCGTCGATCTGGATGTAGGTGCAGCCGAGACGAATCAGTTCCTCGATCTCGCGCCGGGTGATGTCGACGATATCAGCAAGATAACTTTCGATCGTCGGATAAGCACTGGTGGACTTGTT
>DAOTYK010000103.1:0-2321 GCA_034434855.1 Thermomicrobium sp. | reverse complement strand
ATTCAGGCGTTCGAGGGGACGTACGGTCTCGGCATTTACGATGCTGCCTACAAATTACCGAACCTCGTACCTCTCATACCCTCCTATTTCGTGCTCGCCGTCTTTCCCCTCCTCTCTCGACAATCCGGCGACGACCGTCGTCGCAGCTTTGAACTCGGTGCAAAATTCCTCGTGCTGACCGGCTGGCTCATCGTTCTCGTGACACTTATCGGAGCACCACTCTTCATTCGGATACTCGGTGGGCAAGCCTTCTTACCGGAAGCGGCCGACACGCTCCGTATCCTGATCTGGTTTACCCCGCTGCACTTTCTGAACGGTATCGCCCAGTACGCGGTGATCGCAGCTGATCGCCAACGGGCGATCGCCCCAGCTTACATCGCAGCGACGATCTTCAACCTACTGGGTAATCTCGTAGGTGTTCCCCTCTTCGGTTATCGAGCAGCAGCGGTCGTGACGGTGCTGACCGAAGTCGTCCTGTTGCTCGCTTTGCGTCGAGTGCTCGAGGAGAGCCTCGGCCCGATCGCCTGGAAGGGCCTTCTCTGGCGTCCTCTTCCGGCCGTGCTGAGCGCATCGGCGCTCATCTGGTTCGCGGTGGAATATCTGCCGCCCGCGATGGTCCTCGTTCTGCCGTCCTACTTCGCGCTGCTGTGGATGACTGGCGCAGTGTCTATACAAGATGTCGCTCTCCTTCGGCCGTTACTTCCTCACCGGCTCGTCGAGCGTTTACGCAGTTATCGATGAGAGCGACATAGTTCGAGCATTGCCACGATCCTCTTCTCGCCAGCAGGTGATCCAGGAACTTTCCGGTTCCATCTCCCACGCATCTCCGAGCACATGTCCCCGATTTCATACTGCAAGCTCAGTTCGAGATCCGGCCAGCGGTAGCCCACTACTCGATCGCGTTCCTTGCCCAACTCGAAGACCCAGACGCACCCTCTGACCGCTCGATACGGCAAGACGAAGGGTGCATGTCGCACGACACCCTGATCGACCTCGACCAGCCAGACTCGGTCGTTGTCGGGGCTGCCGCAGAGAACGCGTGTCACGAGCGCAGTGC
Organism: Thermomicrobium sp.; assembly: GCA_034434855.1. Lineage (GTDB taxonomy): Bacteria > Chloroflexota > Chloroflexia > Thermomicrobiales > Thermomicrobiaceae > Thermomicrobium. The sequence continues at coordinate 1,264 of DAOTYK010000103.1, read as the reverse complement.
GCGTCTCAGGAAACGCTAGTCAGTTCCTGAAAAGGTGACCAGGAACGATGAGATCCATCGTTCCCTCGGCTGGGGTCACGCTCCATACTCCCGGACGAGTTCCGTCAGGTAGGCTACCGATGAGCAGGCGTTGTGATCGTACGCTTGCCCCTCCCAATGTGGAGACGCGCCACTCACCGAGGGTACGCGTTTCCTCAGTCGACCGCTCGAGCACGAACAGGCGAGCGACGCGGCTGACGGCTGAAACTCGGTTCCGTCTGCTCTTCGACGACGCGCCAGACCGCCCGGCGTCCGGTTGGATCAGGGAGTGCCGGAAACTGCCTAGTGTCGATACTGGCCCACAGGGTATCGTCCCACGAGTACAGCTCCGTCCTTCGCCTGTGGGGATTCCGGACCGCGATGATGTCCTTTACTGCCAAACCGAACCACGCTGCAATCCGACGCCGCTCGCCTGAAACGACATTGACGAGCCACGTCCCGGCTCCCCGCTGCGCAGCGTCAACCAGTAGCCAGTCGCGTCCTACCCACACGAACAGTCCACAACGCTCCGCGACGGCGACAGTACTCACCCACTGGAGAGCCAGTTCTCGGGGAAGGACCGACCGGCTTTCCGATGGCGAAGTGCCTTCACCCTGGAATGGTCTCGACTCTGATCTCGGAATTCTCCCTCGGAGCGACGGCGACTGCGGTGAAACGACCATGGCAACCAGGTCGAGCGATATGCTGGAAGCACCGAACCGCTCGCCGAGGAGCGGGCGAGCCAGCATCACGTTGAGCGAGATGATCACCATCCCCAACGAGAGCCCCGTCAGGAACTCCTTACGGTGCCCAAACGTCCTGCCACGCAGTGCACGCTGCCCCTCGGAAGTCGATCTCTGGTCGATCCCACGGGGTACGCCAGAGCGTTGGATCACCGTACCAAAGAACGAAACGCTCCCGGGAAGCGACGAGCCCAGCATGAGCTTTCGTCAGTCAGCCTCGATCGAGTGCACAGGATTGGAAGCCCGACGCATGGTCTCGTCCCTACTCTCCAGATGCAAGTGGGGAGCTTGGTCGCGGCTCGAACCGCCGCGGACACCAATCGATCCGACCGGGCCACCGTGGTCGATACGCTGACTATTCTCCAATGGAGGCTGTTCCAAGAGGTGTCCGCAGAGCGAACGGTAGCCAGTCGGAGGAGCGAGGACAAGATCGAGCTTATGCGGACCTGCTCCGTAGGGACCAGCGATTGCAATGACAACGCCGTCACCGATAACCCGTACCA
>DAOTYK010000102.1:0-2720 GCA_034434855.1 Thermomicrobium sp. | reverse complement strand
GGTCGCGCAGTTCAGGCACCTGGGCTGCCTGCTCACGGAGCGCGGCGAGCATCTGCTCCGAGCGAGTACGCTCGTCGTGGAGCCGTTTCGCTTCGTCGCGAGCGACCTCCCGATAGCGCTCGTACCGGTCGAGTTCGAGCAATTCGGCCAGAATTTCTTTCCGCCTAGCCGGTGTCTGGCGGGTGAACTCATCCGCTCTCCCCTGGAGGAGAAAGACAGAATTGACGAATGTCGAGTAACTGATGCCCAGGAGGCGGTCGATTTCCGCTTGCACAGTGTGCTTGCCGCTGGACGCGAGGGGATACCAGCCATCCTCTGTCCTGACATGGAGTTCGAGCAGCGAGCCCTTCTTGCCACTGCTCGTATACGCGCGAATGACCCGGTATTCCCGTCCGTCGAGACGAAAGCTGAACTCGACGCGTGTCTCGAGTTCGCCGAGGCTGACCAGATGGTGATTACTGGCGCGTGCCTTTTCCCACAATGCCCAGGTCATCGCATCGAGTAGGGCCGACTTGCCGGCACCGTTCTCACCGGACAGGCAAGCCAGCTGCAGACCGGTAAAATCGACTTCCACAGGGTCGCGGTAGCAGAGAAAGTGCCGGAGAACCAGACGAGTAGGAATCATGAATGATCCTTCGCGCGTCGTCTCAGCCAAGAGTATATACTGACAGCGTGCGAGGTAGCCCGCGTTGCCCAACCAGATGGCAGGGTCGCGGGTAGCGGAGGCGACCTGCCGATCTGGGAAGGTTCGTCTGGCAAAATCCCCCTCCCCTGACCTCGACGACTCGGTACCGTTACCCTGGGTCGATGACGGGTGACGGGGGCGAGGGGCACGGGATCGATGCTGGAGGCTGTGCATGACGCAGGAGAGCGAGCGACGGGAGAGCAGCCGGCGCCGGCGAAGTGGAACGAGCCGGTCGGTGGAGCGGGAAGCGAGCGGCAGCGAAGCGCTTGCCGAGGAGCGAGCGATCGAGCCGGTCGAAGCGGACATCGTCGAGCCCGAGCCGCTCCTCAGCGACGCGGAGCTGGAAGATCTTTTCCGGACCGATCCTTCGCTGGCCAGCGATCCCTTGCGCCTCTACCTGCGGGAGATCGCTGAGGCACCGTTGCTCACACCCGAAGAGGAAGTCGAGCTCGCCAAGCGCATCAAGGAGGGGGATACAGAGGCGCTGCAGCGCTTCGTCCGCTCGAATCTGCGGTTGGTGGTCAGCATCGCGAAGCGCTATGTAGGGCGGGGACTCTCGCTCCTCGATCTCATTCAAGAGGGAAACATCGGACTCATGCGGGCAGTCGAAAAGTTCGACTGGCGCCGGGGATATCGTTTCAGCACCTATGCGACCTGGTGGATTCGCCAGGCGATCACGCGGGCGATCGCTGATCAGGGTCGGACGATCCGTTTGCCGGTCCATATGACTGACTCCATCACTCGCTACCACCGGACGATGACGCAACTGGCGCAGGAATTGGGGCGGCAGCCGACACCGGAAGAGATCGCCGAAGCGATGAGCGTGCAGCCGGAAAAGATCGCGCAGATCGTCCGGGCCGCGCAGCGGGCTGTTTCCTTGGATCAACCGCTCAGTGACGAGGACGAGACGAGTCTCGGCGATCTCATCGCTGACGAGTTGGCGCAGTCGCCCGAAGAGCTTGCCGAGGAGTCGCTGATGCGGCGGGATATCGCGGAGGTCCTGGAAATGCTCACGCCGCGCGAACGACTGGTTCTCCAGTTGCGATACGGTCTCTCGGATGGCGAGCCGCGGACGCTCGCCGAAGTCGGGGATCTCCTCGGCATCAGTCGCGAGCGCGTCCGGCAGATCGAAAACGAGGCACTGCGAAAGCTGCGGCGCATCGCTCGCGAGCGACTCGCTGAATATTACGCGGGGATCTGAGCTGCTGGGGAATCGCGTCGGGGGAAAAGAGCGCACCCGCCCGCGCTGGGCGGGGCATGAGAGGTCGGTGGACACTCTCGGCTAGTCGTGATAGCCGTTCGCCGTCGCGGCACTCAGTGGTCGTCGCGCCAGTACTTGTTCGATCAACGCCATGCGCAGCGCGACCCCGTTCCGTGCCTGGCGGAAATAGGCTGCTCGCCGGTCAGTGTCGACCGCGGGTTCGATTTCTCCCACGCGGGGCAAGGGGTGAAGGACGATCGCGTGCGGAGCGAGCTGTTCCATCAGGGCCTGATCGACGATGATCCGGCCGAAGGCGGCAGCGTACTCGTCGGGATCGCGGAAACGCTCACGCTGAATTCGCGTCTGATAGAGCACGTCCAGTTCCGGCGCGATGGCTCTGAGATCGTCCACCTCGAAAACGCGGAGTCCGCTCTGGCGCAGGTACTGGACGAGAGCAGGATCGATCCGCGTGACCGGTGGCGCAACCAGGTAGAGCGTGGTGTCCAGCGTTCGCGTAAGCAGGCGCGCCAGCGAGCGTGCCGCTCGCCCATACCGGAGGTCACCGACCAGCGCGATCGTCAGCCCATCGATCCGTCCGTGTTCTCGCCAGATGGTATAGAGGTCGATCAAGGCCTGTGTCGGGTGCTCGTTCGTCCCGTCACCGGCGTTGATCACTGGTACGTCGACCGCGGCAGCGGCACGAGCTACTGATCCAGCTTCCGGATGGCGGATCACGATGAGGTCAGCATACCCGGCAACGACCCGGGCTGTGTCTTCGATCGATTCTCCTTTGGCAGCGGACGAGGTCGCTGCTGCGTACTCGGCGGAGATGAC
>DAOTYK010000101.1:0-1839 GCA_034434855.1 Thermomicrobium sp. | reverse complement strand
CTGTATCCCTCGGAACGCGCGGCGCGTGCTAACCAGCGCAATCGCCCCGTTGGGCTCGGCCTCATGGGCTTCGCCGAGCTCTTGGCCCGCCGCGGTCTCTCCTACGCCGAGCCAGCAGCTGCGGAGCTGGCCGACCGAATCGCCGAGTTCCTGAGCTATCACGCCATCAGCGCGAGTTGCGCACTGGCCGAGGAGCGAGGCGTGTTTCCCAACTTCGCCTCTTCCCGCTGGGCAGCTGGTGTTCTCCCGATCGATACCCTGGATGAACTCGCGGCCGATCGTGGCCTCCCGGTGGAAGTCGACCGCACGCGGCGACTGGATTGGGAACCGCTGCGCCAGCGTGTGCGGCGGGGCATGCGCAACGGTGCCGTGATGGCAGTCGCGCCGACCGCCACGATCGCTCTACTGGCGGGAACGACTCCGAGTCTCGATCCGTACTATGCGAACGTCTTCAGTCGGCAAACGCTCTCCGGGAAGTTCCTGGAAGTCAACCCCATTCTCGTGGATGAACTCCGGCGCCGGGGGCTTTGGGAGCAGTTGTTGCCCGATCTCGTGGCAGCGCGTGGGGACTTGCGGGGGGTGCCGGGGTGCCCACCCGACCTCGTCGCGCGTTTCCCGACCGCCTATCAAGTGCCGGCGGAGTCGTACATCGAAGTGGCGGCGCGCGTTCAGAAGTGGGTGGACATGGGGGTCAGTCGCAATCTCTACCATGCGGCTGATCGGCCCGGACAGCTGAGCGCGGTCTATCTGGCGGCCTGGCGCAAGGGGCTCAAGAGCACGTACTACTGCTTCGTGCGTCCACGCATGGAAATCGAGCAATCCACGGTTGCCGTCAACAAGGCACGGCGTCGCCCGCAATGGGTACAGCTCGTCGAGCGCGAGGTGCTGACGAGCGATGCGGTGAGCTGCCGTCTCGATGGTTCGTGCGAGAGTTGCCAGTGAAGGACAAGGGGGGACAGGAATGGCGCGCCGATTGCTCGGAGGCGATCCCTTGGCTGCGGTGGAGCTCTTCCCACTGAGTCACCCGTGGGCCTACGCGCATGTCCAACAAGCCAAGCACAACACCTGGTTTCCCGAAGAGATTCCGCTGCACGATGACGTCCGCGATTGGCACGAGCGCTTGAGCGATGAAGAGCGGCGAGCGGTGGAAATGTTCCTGGGTTTCTTCAACCCGATGGAGTCGCTGGTCACGACCAACCTGTTGCTCAGTCTCTATCGGGTGGTGACGGCCCCGGAAGCCCGGCTGTATTTGGCTCGACAGGCGTGGGAAGAAGCCAATCACGTCATGGCGTTCGAGTACGTCATCAAGACGCTGCCGGTAGACCGGGAGCGGGTGTTCGGCTTGCATGTGGAACATCCCGCCGTCGCGGCGAAGGAGCTGTTCCAACGCCAGCTGACCGAGCAGTGGCTGGTGACGCCTGACGTCGAGCGCGTCGAGGGACTGCAGCGACTCGTCCGCAACCTCGTCGGCTACTTCGTGATCTTGGAGGGGATTTTCTTCTACTCGGGCTTCGCGCTGGCGTTGGCGTTTCGGCAGCGCAACCTGTTGCGTGGTCTGTGCACCATCGTCGATTGGGTTTTGAAGGACGAGTCGCTCCATCTCTCGTTCGGGATCCACTTGATCACGACGATTCTGGAGGAGCACTCGGAGATCATGACCCCAGCGTTCGGTCACGAGCTGCGGGAGCTCATCCTGCGTGCGGTCGAGCTCGAAGAAGCGTACAACCGGGCGGTGCTACCAGAGCCGCTCATCGGTCTCGATGTTGACGCGCTCAACCGGTACGTCCGCTCTATCGCTGATCGCCGGTTGGAGGAACTGGGGTTGCCCATCGCTTTCGG
>DAOTYK010000100.1:0-5282 GCA_034434855.1 Thermomicrobium sp. | reverse complement strand
TCGCGGAAGGAGTGCTCGCGGCGGTCCGGTCGGCGGAGACTGCCCTGGGGAGTAGGTAGTCACTCGGATCCCGCCGATCCTGATCGACTGTTGATATCGCACGGCGGGTGAGGCACCCTGATGCCTCGACGGGCAGATGTTCCGACTGCCGATCGGGACTGTCCGCGCTCGTGGGCCGGTGCAGGCGCCTCGACTCGGCGGGCTCGGGCGGTGCTCGATCCGTCGGCCCTCGCGGGCCGGCCCATGCTGGCGCAGTGCGCTGGTCACGGCATCCCAGATGGTGAAGATCGGACAGGTGGTCGGCGCGGCGGGCGAGGCAGCGCCTCGCCCCTACACAGCTTGGGCGATCCATCCGCGGTGCGCTGAACACCTGCCACGGTTCGGCGCAATCGCTCCCGTCTCGTCGGGGCCTGACCCGCCGGCCCGGCAGGGCCGGGAATTATCAGGTAGCGCGACGATGACCGTGGCGCGCAGATGGTCGATGCCATTGCGACGCCCCAGAGAAATGGGCTGCGCTCGTGTGCGGTGGGCGAGGCAGCGCCTCGCCCCTGCCGGGGATACTACGTCGCGCCCCACGATCCGTGGCTCGTCCCACCACGCTGCACATCGCCAGCGCCGCAGCGATCGACGCGCGCAGGCGAGGGTGTGTGCCCCCATCCCGGTAGGGGGTCAGGCGGTGCCTGACCCGCCGGCCCGCCAGGGCCGGCCTCTCCTGGCGCAGGGCACTCCTCACGGCATCGCCCGGATGGTAGATCGGATCGTTGGTCGTCGTAGGAATTCGCCGCGCCTGCTGGCGCGGCGGGCGAGGCAGCGCCTCGCCCCTACAGGGGGTACCGCGTCAGGTCCCGGTGTGCGTATCGCGTCCTGCGACGGATGCATACCACCGCCGCGGCGATCGACGCGTGCGGGGGCGCTGCGCGACCCCCCGTCCGGTAGGGGTCAGGCGGTGCCTGACCCGCCGGCCCGCCAGGGCCGGCAGAGGCCACCGTCGCCGGCCGACCATGGTGGTGCCGTTGCGATGGCAACCGGGGTATCGGTCACCGGTGTTGCCGCGCGTCGCGCGACCGGGCGAGGCAACGCCTCGCCCCTACATGGTTGGGCGGCGCATCCCCGGTCGGGCATTCGGGTGCGACGGGCGGATGCCACCCCCGTCCGGTAGGGGTCAGGCGCTGCCTGACCCGCCGGCCCTCCGGGCCGGCAAACCCCACCGCGGTCAGTCCGGTGCCGTGGTCGCGTGATCCGTGCGGGAACGTTCGTCACCGTCCATTCGGCCGCACCAGGGGTGCGGCGGATGACGCACCGCGTCGCCCCTACACCGGTCGATGATGCATCTCCCGTGGAGCAGCTGCCTGCGACGGTTGGTCGGCACGTCAACGTCTCGTGGGGGTCCAGCGCTGCCGGACCCCTCGGCCTGCTGGGGCTGGCGAACCCGACCGCGGTCGGTCTCGTGCCGTGGTCGCGCGATCCCGGCGGGGACGTTTGCCGCCGTGCGTTTGGCCGCGCCGCCCGGTACGACGCGAGTCGACCGCAACAGGGCATCCCTCGCCCCACGCGCGCATCGGCCAGTACCGACAGCTTCCCCGTGCACACTGCTGACCGACTCGCCGCTCGGGGAAGCAGCGCCAGCTCAACGGGTAGCGACCGCTGGCCGCACCGGCTCAGCGCGCACGACCAACCGCCGTTCGTACTGGCCATAGGGGATACAGGTGAGGAGCGTCAAGATCTCGCGGTCCGTCTGCCGCAGCACCGCGCGCTCGCTCTGCGCGACTGTCTGCACGTCCACCACCCGGTAGACGAAGGTTCCCGCCGCGCTCCAGACCTTGATCTCGTCACCGGGACGGATTTCCAGCAGGCGCCAAAAGACTCCGGGACCGCGTTCGGTATCGACGTGCCCAGTGATCGCGATATTGCCCGGCTCGCCCGGATTGGCCGTTCCCACCAAGTGCGCAGCAGCATCCGGTGGCACGGGCCAGTACCAGCCCCGTTCGTCCACGACCGAGGCCACCTCGACCACCGTCACCGCGATCCCCAGCCGCGCGATCTCGAGCGCCGTCGCCGGCGGCGTGCGGTACCGGAACAGTGTCCGCCAGGCCCCCTCGCTCGCCGGTCTGCGACGCTCGGCACGCGCCACCGGTGTCGGCTCGGCGACCTTCGCGTCACGCCGACCGACCGTCGGGGTCGGCTGGGTGAGCTCGGGTGTTCGCGTCCGTTGGATTTCCACCCGGACGCAAGAGACGCCGAGGAGCAGGCCGAGCACGACGATCACGATCGAAACGGAGCCAGACCGGACGCCCATCGCTCATGCCTCGCGATCGACCAGTTCGCCTTCACCGGCCGTCCCGAGCGCCCGCCGGTACCCGCGAGCCGCTGCATCGTTCCGTTCCACGGCCTGCTGGGCCTCCCGCGTCGCCTGGAGCGCCGTCTCCACCGCCTCGACGAGCTCTCGATCCAGTGCCTGCATCTCCTCGAGCAGCCCCACGATCGCCTCGCGGTCGGCCGCGCTCAGGTTCGCCGGGTCGGTTGCCTGAAGGTGGTGGACGAGCGTCCCGCGTTCCTCCAAGAGGGCCATCGCCTCGTCCCACTTCCCAGCCCGCGCGGCTTCCAGTTGCGCAGCGGTCAGATCGCGCAGGCGGGCCGCCAGCTCCAGCGCGCTCGCCTCGTCCACGTTCCGCTCCTCTCAGGCGTTGGCGGCGACTGGGACCGCGGGTCGGGTCACGCGCTCGCGGGCGGCTACTTCCTCCCAGGCTTCGAGCAGGCTGGACAGGAACGCTCGCACCTCAGCGACGAGTGCCGGGTCCTTGCGCAGATTCGCCTCGACCAGTCGCCGCTGGAGATAGTCGTAGATCGCCAGGAGCTGCTGGGCCAGCTCGCCCGCCTCCAGGTTCAGGCTGGCCATGAGTTCGGCCACGATTTCCTGGGCGAAGACCAGGCGCGCGTGCGCGCGGGGAACGTCCCGGCTGCCGATCGCCTCCTCGGCCTCGCCGAGCACCTGGATGGCCCGCCGGTAGAGCAGCACCATCAGCTCGGCCACCGAGGCCGTCTCCACCGTCACCTGCCGGTACCGCTGGTAAGGATTCGCCGGCATGACGCACCTTCTCCTTCCCGCCCGTCACGAGTTCAGCATCTTGAGGATCTGCCCCTGGAGTTGCGTCCCTTGTGCTTGGAGCTCCGCGAGCATGCGCTCCAACGTGGCGAATTGCCGCACCAACTGTGCCTTGCGGTCGTCCAGCCGCTGCTGATACCGATCGATCTGCTGGTCGATGCCACGCAGCCGCTGCTCGAAGGCGTCGCCGCGCGCGCGCACCAACCCGTCGCGACCCAAGATACCGTTCAGGTAGCGACCGAGCTGGGTCAGCACCCCTTCCTGCTGCGTCACCGCGATCTCGCTCGTTGCCCCGGTGAGCGTGTCGGCCGCGCTCAAGACCAGCCCGGGGATCAAGGTCGCGTTCGTCCCACCGGCCGCGATGGTGCCGCTCGCGCTCCAGAGCAGTTGATTCCCCGTATCGTAGAAAGAGGCCGTCAGGTTACCGGCGCCATCGGAACTGATGACGTAACGACCGCTGGCCGGTGGACGCGGCGTTCCCGACACGCGCGCGATATCGCCCGGCGTCGTCAGCGTCGCGCGGCTCGTCGCGCCGAGCAGCTCGAACACGGCATCGGGATTCTCGCGCACGGCAGCCCGGAGCTTGTTCTCGTCCAGCTGGAGCTGGTCGGTCGTTCCCACAGCGGATCCGACCGCTCCGAAGCTGATGCCGATATCGGCCAGCGTACGGTAGCGCCCTCCGGCGTTGATCGCCGGGCTCGTCACCAGCCGGCGCAGCATCGACTCGATCGTCCGCACTGCGCTGTCGCCCATGAGCGTGCCGGCGGTCTTGCTCGTCGGATCGTAGGCCGTCTTGTCGGCGATGAAGCTCAGCACGCTGTTGAACTGGTCGACGAACTTGCGCACGGCTGCGACCGCTGCGTCGCTGTCCGGCTCGACGGTGAAGGTGTAGGGGCTCGTGGTCGCACGGGTGAGCGTCAAGGTGACGCCCGGGATCGCGTCGCTGATCGTGTTGCTGGTGCTGTACTGCCAGGTCGCGCCGCCATCCAAGCTGTAGACCGCGTTCTGCCCGAGCTGGAGCTGACCGCTCGCCAGCCCGAGTGCATCGGCCAAGTTCCCCGTATCGCTGACGGTGATCGCCAGGCTCCCCGTCGTCTTGGCCGTCAGCACGACGCGGTCGCTCACGCTGTCATAGCTCGCCGTGACACCGGCATTGGAAGCATTGATCCGGTTGAGGATCGTACCCAGCGAGTCGGTCGCTGCATCGTAGGAGATCGCCACACCATTGATCGTGAGCGTCCCCGATCCGCTCACCGGCGTCGCCAGCATGGCTTGGCTCAGGGGGACCGTCGTCTTGACCGCGGTCAAACTGCGCGTCCCGACGACGGTATCGCCGCTGCGTGGCGCCCCAGCGAGCGACGTGACCGACAGGAAGTTGGAGCTGTCGCCGATCGCCCCGACCTGGAGCGGTCCGCCTGGGGTATCGGCCGTGAGCGCGAGGCGCGTCCGGCCGTCCACCGTGACCAGGCTGGCGGTGACTCCGGCACCGCTCGCATTGATCCGCGCGATCACGTCGTTCATGGTATCGGTGGCGGGATCGACGGTGATCGCCACACCATTGATGGTGAAGGTACCCGCGGTGATGCTGGAGCGGAAGTTCACGTCGGCCAGTAGCGCATCGGGATCGATGTCCGCACCGAGTGCGCTGCCGCTGCGGAGCGTCGTCGCGGTCGCCAGCTGCTGGATCTGGATCGAGTACGTGCCGGCGACCGCGCCGGGGCGGGCACTCGCCGTGAAGGGGGCGTTCCCATCGCTCGGCCGCACCGCAAAGCCGACGATGGTCCCGCGCTGCGTCAGCGTGCCGAGCGCGCTCGCCAGGTTCTGCAGGCGGGTCCCGAGGTCTTTCCAAGCATCCCGCTGCTTCTGGATCTCCTGCTTGCGTTGGTTGAGCCGCGTGATCGGCCGTTGCTCCAGCTGGAGGAGCTTGGAAATGATGTCCTGTGTGTTCAAGCCGGAAGCCAAGCCATCGAAGGTGACACTCATCGCCTGCTCCTTCCCGGCACGCCGGTGCCCAGCGCGTTCCCCCAACTCACTCCGTTCGCTGCTGCTCGGCGAGCTCCTGGAGGAACTCCTTGAGGCCACCGGGCGGGATCTCCCGAATCACTTCCTGCGTCTCCCGATCGATCAGCTGGATGACCCAATTCCCGATACCGGGCCGCACGTAATAGCGGAGATAGAC
>DAOTYK010000099.1:0-3934 GCA_034434855.1 Thermomicrobium sp. | reverse complement strand
TCGTGCGGGAAGTGGAACCTGGGTGGTACCTCGTCGATCTCCATTTCCAAGGTGTGGAGAACGTGATCGCCTCATACCTCTTCGTCGGTCGTCAAGGGGTGGCGATCGTCGATACGGGGCCGAGTACGACGATCGAGCGCCTCGTAGGAGCGCTCCGAGAACTGGACGTGGCTCCCGAGGCGGTCCGGCATCTCGTTCTGACCCATATCCATTTGGATCATGGCGGAGCAGCTGGGCACCTGTTGGAACGGTTTCCGAATGCTCGTGTCTATGTCCATCCGCTCGGTGCGCCGCACCTGATCGATCCGAGTCGCTTGTGGGCGAGCGCGTCCCGAATCTATGGCGATCGCATGGAACTCTTGTGGGGGTCGATTCGTCCCTGCGCTGCCGAGCGGGTGGTGGTCGTCGAGGACGGGGAGGCGATCGATCTGGGTGATGGGCGCCGATTGCGGGCATTGGCGACGCCAGGACATGCCTCGCATCATCATGCTTGGCTGGATACCGCCACTGGTTCCGTCTTCGCTGGTGACATCGCAGGTATCCGTATCGGGGCGCTTCCTTTCGTCTTTCCACCGACCCCGCCACCGGATATCGATCTCGGGCAGTGGCGTCGGAGCATCGAGCGCCTGCGCCGTCTCCAGCCGAGTCGTCTCTACCTGGGTCACTTCGGACCGGTTGACGATATCGAATGGCACCTGGATGATCTTCTGGCGAGGCTTTTCCTCTGGGCAGGCTGGATCGGGGCATTGCTGGATCAGGGCCTGGATGCGGAAACGGTCGCCGCGCGACTACAGGAGTTGACGGATCAAGAGTTCCATCGTCTCCTGGGTGAGCGCGTGCCGGTTACCGCATACCAGTGGGCGTCCGGGAGTTTTCGCATGACGGTCGATGGGTACGTCCGGTATTTCCGGACGCATCGGCCATGGGCCAGTGGTTCGTGAGGACGCGCAGGACCGATGAGTGCGTCGGCGCTGCAACGACGGGCCTACCGTTTGATCGTCCTTTTGGGTCTCGTCAGCCTTTTTGGTGATATCAGCTACGAAGGTGTTCGCGGTGTGACGGGGCCGTACCTGGCATTGCTCGGCGCGAGTGCAGTCGCGGTGGGACTGGTAGCCGGTCTCGGCGAATTCGCTGGCTACGCGCTGCGCACGGTATCCGGGTATCTCGCGGACCGCTTGCGCCTGCACTGGTTGCTGACGGTAGTTGGTTACAGTTTGATCGCGACGCTACCCCTGCTGGCGCTCGTTCACCGTTGGGAACTCGCTGCGGGGTTGATCGTGCTCGAGCGACTCGGTAAAGCGCTGCGGACACCAGCGCGCGACGCCATTCTCTCGCATGCAGCGAGTCAGGTAGGGCGCGGCAAAGGCTTTGGCATCCACGAAGCACTCGACCAACTCGGTGCATTGATCGGCCCGGCAATCTTCGCAGTCGCGCTCACTTTCGACGGTGATGCCGGTTACCGGCTCGGGTTCGCGCTGCTCACGATTCCTTCGGTCCTCATGATCATCATTCTCGTTCTCGCGTGGAAGCAGGAAGCGGAGCCGGATTCGCTCGAGACCGGTGCTCCACGCCTGAATCGCCCGACGGAAGCCATCGGCTCCCGTCGGTTGGGCGGAGCGTTCTGGCGTTACACGCTCTTCACGGCGTTGACCACTCTCGGATTCGTCCCGTTCGCTCTCCTCTCGTATCATGTCGAACAGACTGGTCGGTTCAGTCCGGCGTTGATTCCACTGCTCTATGCGGTCGCGATGGGGGTGGACGGAGTGATCGCGTTGATCGCTGGCTGGGGATACGATCGTTTCGGCTTGCGTACCCTGGCAGCGGTACCCGTCTGCATCGCGTTGGGAACAGCTGCTGCATTGCAATCGATCACCGGGTTCATTCTCACGGGTGTCGTCTTCTGGGGAATCGCGATGGGACTGGTCGAAACGACGATGCGAGCAGCAGTCAGCGACCTCTCCGCTCCTTCCGCTCGTGGACTCGCCTACGGTATCTTCAATACGATATTCGGGACAGCCTGGCTAGCCGGTGGAGCTGTGCTCGGTTTTCTCTATGAGCGACAGGGCGCTCGAGGAACTATCGGCGCGAGCCTGGTACTGGAGATCGCAGCATTGTTGCTTTTCTGGGGATTGGGGGTGACTCGCGCACACGCCTCCTCCGGTGTTCGGAGCCTTTCCTGATTCGATCGTTCCGCACTCGGTTCTCATGATGGACGCAGGTATGCCGCGGGACAGACCGAGCAGCGCCGAGCTCGGTCGCGCTGCCGATCGGTCGTCGGACGCACTCGGTTGGCAGTCGGCATGGCCGCTCAGGTCCGGTGCGCATGGGCTGCTCGGTGGTGAGTAGAGAGCCAGGTGCGGAGTTCCTCGAGCGACCATGTATTGAGGACATGTCTGGGCTCCGCCCAACCGCGACGTGCGGTCGCGACCGACCAGCGCATATTGTCCAGCTGACGGGTCGAGTGGGCATCACTGGTGCACGCGATCAGGATTCCCCGGTTGATCGCCCGCTGGACCCAAATGTCCGGGAGGTCGAGCCGGTCGGGCTGGCCGTTGACCTCGATCGCGACCCCATAGTGTGCAGCGGCATCCAGTACGGCGTCGAGATCGATCTCGTACGGTAGTCGCGAGGTAAGCAGGCGTCCAGTGGGGTGACCGAGGATGTCGACATGGGGGTTGGCGAGGGCGCGGATGACGCGTTCTGTCATGCGCTCCTGCGGCATGTCGAAGGCGCTGTGCACGGACACGATCACGAGATCGAGTTCGGCGAGAATCTCGTCCGGATAGTCGAGTGTCCCGTCCGACAAAATGTTGACTTCGGCGCCCTGCAGGATACGAAATGGTGCTAGCCGTTCGTTGAGTTCGCGGATCCGCTCGCGTTGCTCGCGCAAACGCTCGACGGACAGGCCGCGGGCGACGGTGAGGGAAGGGGAATGATCCGAAATGACCAGGTACTCGTAGCCGCGCGCGCGAGCAGCTTGGCACATCCGCTCGAGCGGATCGTGTCCGTCGCTCCAATCAGTGTGCACATGGAGGTCGCCACGGATATCCCGCTGCTCGACGAGGGTCGGTAAGCGATGCTCGCGGGCTGCCTCGATCTCACCGCGATTCTCGCGGAGCTCGGGTGGAATCCAATCCATTCCCAAAAGCGCATAGATCTCCTGTTCCGTTTCGCTCGCCAAAAGCCTGCCGGTTTCGTCGAAGAGGCCGTACTCGGAGAGTTTCCAGCCGCGCTCTTGGACAAAAGAGCGCAAGGCGATATTGTGTTCCTTCGATCCGGTGAAATACAGAAGCGCCGAGCCGTACTCGTGCGGTCGCACGACCCGGAGATCGACTTGGAGATCTTCGCGCGTGAGAATGGAGGGTCGCGTCGGTCCGATAGCGAGGACTTCTTTCACGAACGGCAGATGAACGAAGGCATCGACGACTGCGGGGGGATCGTCACTGGCGACGAGGATATCGATGTCCCCGATCGTTTCTTTCATGCGGCGGAGGCTCCCGGCTGGATCGATCGCTCGGACTGCTCGATGCGGTCGCAGGGCTGCCACCACCTCCTCGGCGACCGGTAACGCGATACCGAGGAGGAGACGCTTGCTCCGTTGCATGAGGCGTGCAGCTTCGCGCGCGATCCGCTCCTCGAGTTTTTCACCGAAGCCTGGGAGCTTGCACAGCTTGTGTTCCTGCGCTGCCTGGAGCAGGTCCTGGATGGTCGTGATTCCGAGTTGTTCATAGAGAAGGTGTGCCCGAGCAGGACCGATCCCTGGTACTTCGAGCAGATCGACTGCCTGCAAAGGCACCTCGCGCTTGAGCTGTTCGTAGTATTCCAGACGACCAGTTCGCAAGTACTCTTCGATCTTGGCGGCAATCGCCTTGCCGACGCCAGGGATTTCGTCCAGTTTTCCTTGTCTGGCGAGTTCCTCGATATCGGCATCGAG
>DAOTYK010000098.1:0-1536 GCA_034434855.1 Thermomicrobium sp. | reverse complement strand
GACGGATTCTGGCACGCGGTGCCGCTCGCGCTGGATGCCCCGCGCGGCGATACCCTGGACCTCGCGGTCGGACCGGACGGGCGGCTGGCGCTCCTGACGCAAACCGACGGTGGCGATCTCGCTCTGTGGGCAGGATTCCCGCCGCAAGCGCTCGAGCTGGCGCGGTGGCGCAGGCTAGAACTGGTTGGGACGCCGTGCATGGCCTGGCTGCGGGCTGGAGAGTTGCTGGTGGCCGCTCCGTTGGCCAGCGGCCAACTGGTCCTGACATCCATCACGATCGAGGAGAGGGACGCGGTCACGGTCCGTACCCTGGCACGCCTGCGCATCGACCGGGGGCTAGCCGTCGAGATGTGTACCCTCGCGCTCGAACCGTCCGGACGAGCAGTCGCCCTGCGCGCTGGATCCCGGAAACGCGAGCGCATCGTCCTCCTCTGGCTGGCCGAACCGGACTCGCCGCTGATCCTCGCCGAGGGAAGAGCCAGCAGCGGGCTCGCCTGGTCTCCGGACGGCACCCTCTTGGCTGCTCCGCTCGATGGAGTGCTCGTCGTTCATGGCCGGAACGGCCGAGAGGTGCTGAGGCGGCCCGCAGCGGGACTCGCTGATCTCGCGTGGGCGGACGGTCGCCAACTCTGGGTCCTGGAACGCTCCGACGCAGGTTCCGAGGTTCACCGCATCGCGACCATCGATCTTTCGGAGGCGCCGACGCGAGCCGGACGGCGATCGACGGACTGAAGGCGATTTGCGTCCCCTCCGCGCTCGCTGACGCAACCGAGAGACCTCCACCCTGGGCTTCGACGAGCTGCCGCGCGAGCACGAGGCCCAAACCGCCGCCGCGTTCCGGATCGCTGGTCGCGTGATACCGATCGAAGAGCTGCTCGGGCCTGGCAGACGTAAGACCTCTGCCAGTGTCGGCAACGCTGACCATGACTTCCGCGTGAGACCGCCGGGGAGCCAGACGAACGATTCCTCCCGGTGGCGTGTGTCGCCGCGCATGGTGGAGGAGTTTCGAGAGGACCTGGCGGAGACGGCGCGAGTCTGCCGAGACGAATGGACAACCAGACTCTGCCTCGACGGTCACCGCGCTGTGTCCTGACCGACGCACCTGCGGGCGAACGAGAGCGGCGCTGGCAGACGGGAGGGGAGCGAGAGCGAACCGACGCGAGAGCGAGTCCCTACGCCTTCAACCGAGCTACGGCGCCGATCGGCTGGCCGATGACGGCTTCGCCGCAGCGACTGGATCGAGACCGCTCGCTGGCAGGAGTAGGACGAGCGGATCGGTCTCGGAGCACCACCCCGCACCGCGTGTGCCGCACCCGCGTCCGAGCATCGCCAGCCGGATGACCGGCCGGGGAATCGAGCGAAACAGCTTGGAATGACGGTGGAGGTACGGATGCGATGGACAGTCGCGCCGCAGGCCGAGACGGCGCTCTCGCGCGATCCGCTCGCGTCCAGCCCGCTCTCGGTGCTGGGCGGGGATGGTTCCGACCCGTGAGAGGTCGCGGAGCACAGCTATTGCCGAGCGACGAGCTTCCCGGC
>DAOTYK010000097.1:0-3556 GCA_034434855.1 Thermomicrobium sp. | reverse complement strand
GACCAGGAGGAACGACATCCGCACGAGTTGATCGTGCGCGCTCGCGCGGAGGGATTGACCGAAATCACGATCCCGCGTGAGTACGGCGGGCGCGGTCTCGGCGTACTGGAACTCGTCCTCGTTGCCGAGCAACTGGCCTGGGCATGTGCGGGATTCACCGCTGCGGCCTGCTCGAGTTGCCTGGCAGGCGAGCCGATCGTCCTCGCGGGAAGCGAGGAACAGAAGCGACGATGGCTGCCGCGCTTGGCGGCGGGTGAGTATGCGAGCTTCGCCTTGACCGAGCCGGACGCGGGTTCCGATGTCGCAGCGCTCGCTACCTATGCAGAGTGCCGCGGTGACGTCTATGTCCTCAACGGTTGCAAGCGGTGGATCGGCAATGCACCCATCGCGAGTTTCTTCGTCGTCTTCGCGAAGACCGATCCGCAAGCCGGTCACAACGGCATCAGCGTCTTCGTCGTGGAGCGCGAGTCGACAGGTATCGTCACGCGACCACTCCGCAAGCTGGGGCAGCGAGCGATCTCCAATGGGGAAATCGAGTTCCACGACGTGGTTGTCCCAGCTGACCAACGGATCGGTCGCGAGGGTGAAGGGTTCGCGATCGCGATGCAGACTCTGCGCCGAACGCGCCCGATGGTCGCAGCGTTCGGCGCAGGGATCATTCGACGCTGCCTCGACGAGTCGCTGGCTTATGCACAGCGGCGGCGCACGATGGGACAACCGATCGTTCGCCACCAGGCGATCGGTCACAAGTTGGCCGAAATGCAGATTCGTTTGGAGGCTGCGCGACAGCTGACCTTTCTGGCTGCCTGGTTGGCGGATCAGGGGGAGGACAACACGATGGCAGCTGCCGTCGCCAAGGCGTTCGCTGCCGATAGCGCGATGTGGGCGGCGACCGAAGCGGTACAAGTGTTCGGTGGTAACGGTTACAGTCCTGACTACCCGGTCGAGAAACTGTTCCGCGATGCCAAGCTCTTGCAAATCTACGAGGGGACCAGCGAGATTCAACGCAATATCATCGTACGCGAACTCGTTCGTCGGCCTCGCGGGAAGGATCGGCGCACTGGCGAAGCCCTCCTCGGGTAGCGGAGCCGTCGCCCGCGTCGACCGGTGGGTTGCCCGCAGCGCAAGCATGAAGAAACCATCCCATAGGCACAGCCTGCCACAGGGAGAACAGTGACCGACTCATCCATTCGGGGGAAAGAACGATGCGCGAGCAGTGGATGGTGCGCTGTCACGACTGCGGATGGAGCGGTGTACTCGCAGTGACGTTCTGGCGCTGCCCGGCGTGCGGGGGACTCCTCCTGCTGCAGTCGGACGTGCGGTTAGAGCGACGAACCGTCCGGCAAGACGATCCGACACTCTGGCGGTATGCTGCTTGCCTGCCGGTTGCGCGACCGGCGCGGTCGCTCGGTGAGGGAATGACGCCGCTCGTCGCGGGGGAGTTGGAGGGACGACCGGTTCTCTTCAAGTTGGATTTCCTGCTCCCGACCGGCTCCTTCAAGGATCGGGGAGCCAGCGTGCTGGTAGCGGCTCTGGCCGCAGCTGGGGTGCGAGCACTCGCGGTCGATTCGTCCGGCAACGCCGCGGCGGCCTTCGCAGCGTATGCGGCACTCCATGGCTTGGAGGCCCTGGTCTTCGCGCCGGCTCGTACCTCGCCGGCCAAGCTCGCCCAAGCGCGTGCCTACGGTGCGAGGGTCGAGCTCATCGAGGGCTCGCGCGAAGCGGTCGCTCGCGCTGCCCAGCAGGCAGCCGAGCAGCCAGGAGTGGTCTACGCCAGTCACAACTGGCATCCCCTCTTCGTCGAGGGGACGAAGACCTGGCTCCTGGAGGTCTGGGAACAACTCGGCTACTGCTGGCCGGCTGCCTGTTTCTTCCCGGTGGGAGGCGGGAGCATTCTCGCTGGGGCGGCGCTGGCGGGGCGTGCGCTCGGGGAACGCGGACCCCTGCTCGTGGCAGCGCAACCGGAGGCGTGCGCGCCGCTCGCCCGCGCTTGGACACAGCCGGGGCGTCAGCTGGAAGCGGTCGAGGCTGGCCCGACGATCGCTGAGGGGGCGCGGATAGCGTCACCACCACGTGGGTCTCTCCTGCTGACCGTGCTCGAGGAGAGCGGTGGCTGGCCGGAGGCGATCGCGGAAGCGGAATTGATCGAGACGACCCGCCTGCTGTGGCGACGCGGCCTGTATGTCGAGCCGACCGCTGCGCTGGGGGCCGCTGCTTTCCGCCGGGCCGTGCGGCGCGGGTGGGAACCCCTCGGCCCGGTCGTCATCGTGCTGACCGGGAGCGGGCTCAAAGCGAGCAACGTCGTAGAGCAGCTCGTCGAGACGTCATGAGGAATGTTCCGGGACACTCTGCCGGCGCGTGACCCCGGGGAAGATGGAGAAACCCGTCGCGGATCTGCAGCTCGAACGAGACTGGGCGCCTCAGCGGTGAGAGACAAAAATGCGGTTCCGACGAGCCACTCGGTGCCCGCTCGCTCCGTGAGCCGCGACGAGGTTTCACCCCCTCACTCGGCGCCGGATTCGGCAATCACCACCCACGTTCCAGGGCCGTGCGTGGCATCGTCCGATCCGGTTGTCCGGAATGGTCACCCAGCTTTCGCCAGGTGCCTCCGAGCGGGTCGTTGCCGACTCCTCGGAACCGCATCCTCAGTACACCACATCCGTGCCCGTTTGTCAAGGGGGTAAAACGGGGTGTTTCGAGCGGCCGTCAGCCTCGCTCGAATGCTCGCGCGTGGTACACGACGCGCTGCGGACAGAGCCCTAACGGAACGATCACCGGTCAATCGGGTGCCCAGCCGTGCGATCAGGTCGATCGGTCGCGACGGACGGCCGCAGTCTGGCGCTTGCGCTCACGAGCCGCCGCGGAAGGTCCGGATGTACGCCAGCACAGCCTGGAGATCGGGTTCGGACAGCAGGCTATCCGGATAGGCGGGCATACCCTCGTCGGCGCCCTCGCGGATAACGCGGACGGCCCGCCGATCCGTTGCCCTGAGCTGGAGCCGGCCCGGTGCGTTGCCTCCTGTGCCATGGCAGTTGCTACAGCCGAGCGCGACATAGAGGGCGGCCCCCCGTGCGACCGCGCTGCCGCGAGGATCTGCCTGAGCGAGCTCGTCACTCGACGGTTGTGGGACGGTAGGAAGCGTGTCGCTCGACCCAGTAGACAAGCTCCGGAGATAGGCGACGACGGCCCAGATCTGCTCCTCGCTGAGACGATCCTGGAAGCCCGGCATGCCGGTGAAGCTCAGACCGTTCGCGATGATCCAGTAGAGTTCGGTATCGCTCCGAGTCTGGGTGTCGGCGTCGTTCAGGGCGCTTGCTGGTGGATAGGTGAGCGCGCCCAGCCAGCCCTTCCCGTCAGCGTCCGCCCCGTGGCACTGCGAGCAGGCACCGAGATACACGATCCGCCCGTGTTCGACTGCCCGTGCCCCGCTCGGCGGGCGGGGCGGGACGGCCTGTGCTCCTCGGGCGGCCGCGCGATCGACGAGGATCCGTGCCAGGCGACGCTCGCCGGGTAGATCGCTCCGATGAGCCAGCAACTGTGGCGCGAGTACCCATCC
>DAOTYK010000096.1:0-3494 GCA_034434855.1 Thermomicrobium sp. | reverse complement strand
CAATCTCTTCATGGATTAACTGCATGTTGACGTATTGTCGCAATCAGCCCAATCCCCTTCGGGGGATTGCAACTCAACTTCTGGCTTGATCATCAACAACAAGTCCAGTACCTCCTCCTCGTCGCAATCAGCCCAATCCCCTTCGGGGGATTGCAACGTGGCACTTCAGACCAGGCAATCCGTGCGAGCGCGATCAGCTCGTCGCAATCAGCCCAATCCCCTTCGGGGGATTGCAACCTCGCTGGCCGGTCGCCGAAGAAGACGACCCTGGCGACCAAGCCGTCGCAATCAGCCCAATCCCCTTCGGGGGATTGCAACGAGCCACTTGTCCCAGCCCTTTTCCCAGACCGGCAGGGTTACCTGTCGCAATCAGCCCAATCCCCTTCGGGGGTTTGCAACGAGTAGCTCGTCAATCTCCCAATCTAGCTGCAACCTATCTCGCACCAGTCGCAATCAGCCCAATCCCCTTCGGGGGATTGCAACCTGCTTCTCCAGCGTCGCCCAAACCAGCAAGGCCAGCTGCCGTCGCAATCAGCCCAATCCCCTTCGGGGGATTGCAACCAAGACCCATTCATTCTGATCTATCCATTCTGCGAATAGATCCATGTCGCAATCAGCCCAATCCCCTTCGGGGGCTTGCAACGCTTTAACCGATTTCGCACCAGCTGCGGCGGCACATTCACGTCGCAATCAGCCCAATCCCCTTCGGGGGATTGCAACCAAATAGTGGTAAATTCCCTCGCCGAACTCGAATGCGAGGCCCAGCGCGTCGCAATCAGCCCAATCCCCTTCGGGGGATTGCAACGCGGCCCTCGTGGCAGGCACGCACCCGTCCCTCGGGCCTGACGAGGGGTCACAATCAGCCCAATCCCTTTCGGGGATCACGACGCGATCCGCCAGCGGGACCGGTCGACGACGATCGGTGGCTCGGCCGCACGCTGCTCCCCCGCCCTCTAGCAATGGCACCGGGGCACCGAACCGGTCGACCGCCCCGGTGCGCCGCGCCCCGCTCGCTCGGCCCCAACGGGTCACGCTCGCTGCGAGCCCCTGCCGCGTCTCGGCGCTGACCGGTGCGAACGCTGACGGACCACTCCCTCGGAGTCGCTCGACCGCCCGACGCCCCCTGTCCGCTCCGCGCACTCGTCCGATGAAGACGGTCCGGCGGCGAGCCGCACGCCGATACAGCCCCGACTCGCCCGGCTCGTGACGCGCTGCCGGGTGGCCACGTCCTCGGCACGCCGCGCGAGCAGTCATGTTCCGCCCCGTCGGCAGACCGCACCCGGCCCGCTGTCCGGCCACACCCGGTCCCGGCGCATCCCGTCTCGCGGCTCGCGCTGCCGCCTGCTCCGATCCATCGCGATCGCGCGGCAGTCCAACGACCTCCCGGTCCACGACGGTCCGGCCGGACGATCGCAGGACCGAAACGCGCGAGCTCTCGGCTGCCCCTCTGTACCGTCTTCCGGTATGCGGCTCACCGCGGTTCGACTCTCTCTGCCCCGTGGAGCCGCCCGAGCCTCGAGCTGACGCTCTTCCGGACCTGCTCACCGCTGGAGCGCCAGCGGGACCACTCCAGCACCCCCGACAAGCCAGGCTCCGGTCTACACTGGAGCGGGACACGGCTTCGTCGCCGTGGGAGAATCGATGAGCCGGCGACGTCGGCGAACCAGTCGTCCACGCTGGAGGCGTGCCTGGCGAGCCTGGTACGATCACCCGATCCTGGCCGTACCGGCTGCTCTCCTGCTCGGCGCGCTCCTCACGGCCATCGTGTGGGCCTGCCGCGTCGGGATCACTGGCGGGGACGCTCCTCGACTCGCACTCACCGACACAGCACTCGGCTTCGGGGGCGGACTCCTCACCTTGCTGGCCCGGCTCACCGGCTTGCATCGCTATGGAATCGCTTTCCTCGCTGCGGCACCCGATGCTGACCTCGACGATCCACGGCAGTTCCCTCCACAGCCCTGGCCGACTTGGCTGACGCACCTCGCCCTCGTCCTCTACTTCGCCGCTCTCCCAGCACTCGCGGTGGCCTCGAGCATTTGGGTGCACCTGCCGCATCCGTGGAAGGCGCTCGCCCTGCTCGGCCTGGCCAGCTCCCTCACCGCGCTCGGTCTGCTCGCCCTCTGGCGACCCAATCAGCTCAACCGCTGGCTGTACCGAT
The DNA here is from genome assembly GCA_034434855.1 of Thermomicrobium sp. Lineage (GTDB taxonomy): Bacteria > Chloroflexota > Chloroflexia > Thermomicrobiales > Thermomicrobiaceae > Thermomicrobium. The sequence continues at coordinate 1,336 of DAOTYK010000096.1, read as the reverse complement.
ACGAGCGGATCGTCTGGATCCTCGCCCTGCCGGGCATGGGGAACCCGACACTCGGCGCCTACAGCGGGCTCACGGCACGCCGCTTCGACCAGCTTTGGTACCTCCAACTCGTGGTGACGCTCGGCCTCACGGTCATCGCGCACTGGTTCCTGGCGACGGGCCTCCTCTCCGTCTGGAGCCACCGCCCCCGCCGGATGCCCGCCCGACCGGCAGCGCCGGAAACCGGCTCGTTCCGGCCGGTCGGTCGCGACCCCGAGCCCTGACACCGCGGAGTCCGCCGGCAGACGCTCGCCCGACGCGTCGCACCGACCGAGCGGTGGACTCGCACCGGCCCCCCACAGCGATCGCGGCATCGCGCCGACCAGTGCGGAGAGGCGCGGGCGCACCATCTGCTCGGGAAAAGGAGGCGCTTCGCCTGACGCGCCGGTTCGTCCTCCGGGACCAGCCATGCGCCGGTTTCAGCAGCCTCCCGCATCGCCCACCGGCTCCGGTTCACGCGACTGGTCCTCCTGCACGATCAACCCGCCGCGCTCGCGGGCGACTCCCAGCCGGTCGATCCGCGAGGACACCGCTTGACGCGCGACGCAGGATTCCGTAGGCTCATGAAGACCATGCGGTGACCGACCGATGGACTCGTTCGAAACGCTGCTCGTCGCCAGTCTCCTTCACGACCTCGGCAAGCTGTGGCAGCGCACCGGTGAGCGCCACGGCTCGGCCTACGACCACTTCGGTCCGCAGGACTACGGCCGGAACGGTGCGCACGCCAAGTGGAGCGCCGAGGCAGTCGAGCGCTGGCTGCCGGCCTGGCAGGAGGCGGTCGACCCGATCCTCCGCCATCACGCGCCGCGCGACCGTCTCGCGCGCTTGGTCGCCCTGGCTGACCGCCTTTCGGCGGCCGAACGCGACGATGCCGAGTCCGACCAGGCCGGTCTCCCGCCGGGCGGGCAACTCTGGGCCGGCACCCGCGTCGGCCAGCGCCAGTTGCGCAGCATCTTCACCCGCGTCCAGTTGGCTGGTACCCCCGCGCCCACCCCGGCCTACTGGCCGCTCGCGCCACTCGTGCTCCAGCCCGCTGTCTTGTTTCCCCACAGCCAGCCCCTCGACCAGGCGAGCGAAGAGCAGGCGTACCGCAAACTGTGGAGCGAGCTGATCGCGGCGCTCCAGGCCCTGCCGGAGACACTCCGCTTCGAAGCCCGCTTCGTGACCGTCCTCCACCTGCTGGCGCGCTACGCGTGGTGCGTCCCCTCCGCCTACTACCAGCAGAACGTCGCCGATATCTCGCTCTACGACCACCTGCGCACGACCTGCGCGATCGCGGCTGCGCTCGGCCGGAGCG
>DAOTYK010000095.1:0-2451 GCA_034434855.1 Thermomicrobium sp. | reverse complement strand
ATGCCCACCACCATCACCCGTCTCGAGGTCTACGACGTCCGCTTCCCGACCTCGCTCACCCTAGCTGGATCGGACGCCATGCATCCCGATCCCGACTACTCGGCCGCCTACGTCATCCTGCACACCGATTCCCCCGGTCTCCAGGGCCACGGGCTCACCTTCACCATCGGGCGCGGTAACGAGCTCTGTGTCGCCGCTGTCCACTCCCTCGCCCCCTTCGTCGTCGGCCAGCGCCTCGAGGAGATCGTCGCCGACTTCGGTCGCTACTGGGATCGCCTCACCAACGACGGGCAACTCCGCTGGGTCGGTCCAGAAAAAGGCGTGCTGCATCTGGCGACCGCCGCGGTGATCAACGCGCTGTGGGACCTCTGGGCTCGGGCGGTCGGCAAGCCGGTCTGGAAACTCCTGGCCGATCTCGCTCCCGAAGAGATCGTCCGCCTCGTCCCCTTCCGTCACATCACGGATGCGCTGACGCCGGACGAGGCCCTCGAACTCCTCCGCCGGCAGGCACCGACTCGTGCCGAGCGGGAACAGGAACTCTTCCGCTCCGGCTACCCCTGCTACACCACCTCGGCTGGCTGGCTCGGCTACTCCGACGAGCAGGTCGCGGCGCTCGCTCGCCAGGCGATCGACCAGGGCTTCACCGCTATCAAGATGAAGGTGGGGCAAGACCTCGCCCACGATCGCGCCCGGGCCGCGCTCCTGCGCCAGGTCATCGGTCCCGACCGCAAGCTGATGATGGACGCCAACCAGCGCTGGGATGTCCCACAAGCGATCGCCTGGATGCGGGAGCTGGCTGAGTTCGACCCCTGGTGGATCGAGGAGCCGACTCATCCCGACGATGTCCTCGGCCACAAGGCGATCGCCGAAGCCATCGCGCCGATCGGCGTCGCCACCGGCGAGCATGTGGCCAACCGCGTGGTCTTCAAGCAGCTCTTGGCCTCCGGCGCCATCCGCTTCTGTCAGATCGACGCCTGCCGACTGGGTGGCGTGAACGAAGTCATCGCCGTCCTGCTCTTGGCCGCCAAGTTCGGGGTTCCGGTCTGCCCGCACGCCGGCGGCGTCGGCCTCTGCGAGTACGTCCAGCACCTCTCGATGTTCGACTACGTCGCGGTGAGCGGCAGCATGGAGCACCGGATGATCGAGCACGTCGACCATCTCCACGAGCACTTCGTCGACCCGGTCACCGTGCGGAACGCCCGGTATCTCCCGCCGCAGCGACCGGGCTACTCGATCGAGATGAAGCGCGAGTCGCTGGAACAGTACCGCTACCCGGACGGACCGGTCTGGCGCGAGCTGCGGCCGCCCGCCCCAGCCAGCGAACAGCAGTGAGACGGACGCCGCGATCCGTCATCCGAGCGCCCCGCGCTCTCCTCGCAGAGGCGGTCGCCAGCTGCTCGGAACACCGAGCCAGCTGCTGGATCCTGGCCAGCGCCGGCACTGCGCTGCCCAGACCGAAACGACCATCGAACAGCGGGCCCTCGGGCGACCGGTCATCGGTGACCAGCGGTCTCGCCGCTCGGTCGAGTCAGGTCGAGCGAGCGGCGTCATCGCAGCCAGTCGGCTCGAAAACCGGGTCAGCACGCTCGGCTTTTCCCCCGCGCTCCTGCTGTCCGGCGGACGACCGGGCAGAGGACTCGTTCGCCGATCGGTGGCACGCCAGCCGACTTCTCAGCCCACGGCGCCCTTCGCGCTCCCCTGAAGGTCACCACAGGCTCACCAGATCGAGGGATCGTAGTCGGCGCTCCAGTCATGGAGTGTCCCCGACGGCCCCTCCCAGTAGAGATTGCCCGCGTCGTCCATCCAGGTGGGGTCGGGGTTCTCGCCGCTCAACGCTTGACTCCACTCTTCGGCCATCCAGGTATTGAAGGCGTCGTGCTCCGGATCGTATAGCCCCCCACCGCTCGAGTACAAGTCGCTGTACAGATCACCGGCGAAGTCATAGCCGCCGCTGTCCCAACCGACATCCCCGAACGGATCCTGGAAGTCGTAGAGGGGCGTGCCGTAATCGAACGCATCCCAGTCCCAGGCGGGCGTCATCTCACCGCCGTACCCCATCCCGCCACCATCGACCCACACGTCGGGCACCTGTCCACCCTCGAGCGGCCCCGGTACGCCGACGACGTACGCTTCGGCGTCCTCCAGGACGGACGGCAGTTCGGGGACATACTCGTCCAGGAGCCCGTAGGGGGCGATGAAACTGACGATGTACCCCGTCCACCCATCGCAGAGAATCCAGAGCACCGCCTCGTACGGCTGCCCGTTCTGCACTGCCGCATAGGCCAACTCGATCGCCGGCCAACCGTAGAAGGAGGTCCACTGCGCGTGGTAGGCGTAGAGCTGCTCGCTCTGCTGTTGAAGCCGCAAGTAGACGACCGCCGCGTACTGGAGCGGGTTCATCGGCTGGGGTAACGGCTCCGCGTACCAAAAGAGCCCCGGCTGGAAGGGCAC
>DAOTYK010000094.1:0-1655 GCA_034434855.1 Thermomicrobium sp. | reverse complement strand
CGGCGCTCGAGGCGCGTCACGGCCAGCAGCAGGCCCCCGAGCAACAAGAGCACCGCCGCAACGAGCCCACCCCATGCCCAAGCCAGCCGCCAGCGCCGCCGATCTCCAGGATCGGCTCCAACTCCAACCAGGACTCGATTCCGGAGCGCAGGGGACGGATCGACTTGTCGAGCAGCTGTCCCCAGCCAACCGAGTGTCTCCTCGATCCGGCGCAACGCGTTCCGGCACAGTGCACATGCTTCGAGGTGCTGCGCCACCCCCACCGCTTCCGCGAGATCCAGCAGACCCAGCGCATACGCTTCCAGGTCCACGTCGTGATCGGTCAGCGATCGTCCCGTCATGACTCGCGTTCTCCTGCCAGCCCTTCCGCGAGACACCGCAGTGCTGTCCGCACGCGTGTCTCGACCGTCCCGAGCGGGAGCCCGAGCCGTTCGGCAATCTCCCGTTGAGTCAGCCCACTGAAGTAGGCGAGCTCGAGCACTTCCCGGAGTCCGCTGTCCAGTTCGGCCAGAGCGCGCCGCAGCCCAGCAGCCACATCGGCTCCCAGTACCAGATCATCGGGATCTTCATGTGTCAGCGCACTCATCGTGTCGACCTGCACCCTGACCTGGTCGTCGCGAGAGTGCCGGCGCAGGATATCGATGGCCCGATTCCGAGCCGATCGCAGGAGCCAGGGGACAAACGCTCCTCGCTCCGACTCGTCGAGATACGGGTACTGCCACAAGTGGATGAATAGCTCCTGGGTAATGTCCTCGGCAGCCTTTTGGTCGCGCACGATGCTGAGCACCAACGAGTACACACGACGCGCGTAACGGTCATAGAGCGCCTCGAGTGCCGCGCGATCACGGGAACGGAGCCGAACGACCAGTTCGAGGTCTCTCGGCCCGGTCGTCTCTCCCTTCATCGTGCGCCACACAACCAGACACCCGACCATCCCAGTGCCACTATCATACGTCTTGCCCGGGCCGTAGGATTGCTGCTGGGGCTCGGAGACCAGGGAGGGAGTCGAGAATGCGCCGTCTGTCCATCGCCGCCGGTATCGTCATCGCCTTCTTGGCCGGCTGGGTCGCCGGAAGTGGATGCCTGAGCGTCCGTAGCGCCACGACACCGACGACTCTTGCTGCACCCACGCCGATCGCCACCAGCACGCCGTCACTCGCACCGATCGCGCAGCTCTCGCCGCCGGCGCCCGCGAGCCCGGTCGTCCCTTCCGCCCCACCTGCAGCGGGAGACTTCGCGACTGCGATCGAGCAGGTCGCCGCTCAGGTGATACCAGCTGTCGTCTACGTGTCTGTCCGGGCCGTCGTACCGGGCCGCTTCGGCTTCGGGCAGATCCAGGAAGGAGTCGGCTCGGGGGTCATCTTCGATCCGGGCGGCTACATCCTCACCAACGACCACGTGATCGCTGGCGCGCAAGAAATCCGGGTCGTGCTCAGCGATGGTCGGCAGTTCACCGGTCGCGTGCTGGGTCGCTCCCCAGCCAACGATATTGCTGTCGTCAAGATCGATGGAGAAAACTTGCCTGTCGCGACACTCGGTGACAGCGATCAACTGCGCGTCGGGCAATGGGTGGTGGCGATCGGTAACGCGCTCGGGCTGGAAGGTGGTCCTACGGTCACCGCTGGCGTGGTCAGCGCGCTCGACCGGACGATCGA
>DAOTYK010000093.1:0-1798 GCA_034434855.1 Thermomicrobium sp. | reverse complement strand
GGCGCGGGCGCTGGGAGTCGATGCCCGCACCGTGCGCCGTCGCCTGGCGCGTCTGCGCCACCAGGTGGCCTGAGGTGCCGCGGCACCGGGCGAGCGTCGCCGCTCGCGCCCGCACCGGGTGCATTGCGCCGACCGCGCTCGCTCTGCCCGTCCCGCACCCCGCCCGCTCCTGCCCTGCCCCTGCGGGGGCAGCCGTTGTCCGACGTCTGCCCTGGTAGGGCCGGCCGAAGCGTATCCGAGCGCGCACCTACGCGTGGTGCCGGCCGTCATCGCGCATCGGCGTTCCGCCATCCCCGCGCCTGGTGGCGCGGCGGGGGAGGTACGTCTCGTCCCGACAGCCGTTGCGTGACATCGCCGCGGGACCACCGATGGTCCCACGGGCGGGTGATGGCGCCGTTCTGTAGGGGTCAGGCGGTGCCTGACCCGCCGGCCCGCAGGGCCGGCAGACCCCGCCGCCGACCCGCGGCGGTTGGTCGTGATCATCACCGCACGCCGGTGTGCGACCCGGATGTGCAGCGCCTGCGGCGTGGGCGGGCGAGGCAGCGCCTCGCCCCTACAGGGGTGATGTGACCGATCCCCGGCGGGGCAATGGTGCACTACGGGTGGCAGCCCCCGTTCTGTAGGGGTCAGGCGGTGCCTGACCCGTCCGGCCCGCCAGGGCCGGCAGACCCCGCCGCCGACCCGCGGCGGTTGGTCGCGATCATCACCGCACGCCGGCATGCGACCCGGATGTGCCGCGCCTGCGGCGTGGGCGGGCGAGGCAGCGCCTCGCCCCTACAAGACGGGGCAATGCGTCCCCGATCGGGCACATGGACATCACGGCGAGGCGCAACCCCCCGTCATGGCGGGGTCGGGCGGTGCCTGACCCGCCGGCCCGGAGGGCCGAGAGGCGCCGTCCTGGCCAAATTGGTCACCGTGGTGGTCGGATCGATGAGGCTGCCGATGGCAGTGCGGTGATGACCGGTGGGCGCGCTCAGAAGCTGCCGTCGCGCCCGATCGTCTGGAGCTCTTCGACGATCAGACGGAGCTCGGCGGCGCGCGCGTGCATGCGCACGATCGGTTCGCCCTGTGGGTCCAGAAAGAGGACGTCGACGTGGTCGTTGGCTTCGACCAGTTCGGAGCCGCTGTAGTCGAGTTCGACAGTGAGGACCGGCGTCAGGCGGTCGCTCGGCTCAGCCGGCTCGCCGTGCGGGGCATGGGCCAACGCGTAGCGGTAGTGGCCGAGGAGATCCGCCAGCGCGCCTCGCTCGTTGGGGTCCTCCCCCAGGTAGAGCGAGAGGTCGATCCGCCCGTCGCTGATGTGCAGGTAGTAGCCGTCGTCCGCCCGCTCGAGCGCGATGTCGTGCGGGAACCACAAGTCGTAGATGACCAGCGGGCGCGCTTCCTCGACTGGCTCGACCGCTTCCTCGTCTTCTTCGACCTCGGCCGGAGCGAGCGTCTCGGGAAATTCGCGCCCCTGCACCAGCCAGTAGTGGGCCAGCCCGTAGCGGTACAGCAGGTCGGCCAGCCGCGAGCGGACGGGCGCGGTGAAGGTGCCGGGAAACTCGTCCTCGATCACGCGCTCGAGCGCCTGGATGAGGCGGTCGTATTCGGGGCGACGTCGCAGGTCGCGCTCGACGAACCGTTGCGCTTCCCGGAGTGCCCGGCGCAGGTCAGCGTCGATCGTCTCGGCCGCTTGCTCGGCCAGGAAGCGCTCGATCGCCTCGAACAGCTCGTCGTCGGGTTGGAACTGATCGCGGGTCGGCTGTTCTGCCACGGCGCGCTCCGTCTCTTCCACGCAGCGCGTGGAGCGGTATCG
>DAOTYK010000092.1:0-3134 GCA_034434855.1 Thermomicrobium sp. | reverse complement strand
GGCTCATCGCTCAGGCGCAGTGGACCACCGATCTCGAAGCGATCACCGAAACTAGCGAAACCACCCACTCCACCCCGCGTCCCTCCCGGGCCACGCACTGAAGGGAACCACTCCGCGAGCGTATCGCGCACCTCGTTCCACGGTCGATTGGTCGGCTGCAAAAGGGCCGATACCCGAGGGGAGTGCGTGCTCAGGGGAACGATCCATCCGACCAACAAAAGCGCGACGGACAACCAGCTGAGAACCCACAGTGTCTGCCAAGCGATCCCGCTCGCGTGCGGGAACCCGCGCGCCCGCCATCGCCAGAGTCGCTGCATGAAGGTCACGCGACCCACGATGAGAAGATCGAGCACGATCATGATCGCCACGAACAGCGGTGACACCTGTCGGGAATAACCCGCATTGATGAGAATCACGATACTCGGCAGGAGAACGCTCACCCATGCGTGATCATGCCGCACGAGTAGCCACGACGAGAGATACCCGACGAGAAAATGTGTAACGGCGATGAGGAGCAAAAAGAGGTAGTAATCGTCTCTCGGCTGACCATCCTGTACCGCCGCGAACCAACGTTCCCACCGCAACCAGAGAAAAGCGAGCTTGTCCCGCCATCCGCCGAGTTCATCGCTTAGTAAGTCTTGGAGAATCCAGAGCACGGTCAGCGTACCGAGTACGCTCGCTACCGGATGTGCGGCCCAATCAGGAAATCCGAGCGGCCGTGCCAGTAGGTAGGCAAGGACCGATCCGACCATGATGGCCCGCACCGCCACGATGAGGCCATCTGACCACTCGGCACGGTACGTCGAATATCCTGCCAGCAGATCGAGTACGACGAGCAAGACGAAGGGGAACCATCCGACACGCGGCGTCAGTCGGTTCCACCACCATGTCATGGTTCCAGGCTCCCTATCTGGGGATCGCGAGCATCCCGCTGGGCAGTGCGAGTAGTCGCCGCAAGTCGTCTCCGTACTTCACGAGGACGAAAGGAATCCCGAGAGCGGTCAGCTCGCTCACCACCAAAAGCGAACTAGCCTCGCTGCCGAAGGTGCTCGGCTCGATCACGATACCGAGACACTGCACCGAGCGTGTCGTCAACTCAGCCAGCGCCTTCACCCACGCTTCATCCGTCGATGGAGTGACAACGATCACGACTGCCTCGCGCCCGAAGCGGGTCTGCTCGGTGAGCAAAGCCTCCTGAACGGGTGCGCGTCCATCCGATCGGAAGAGGGCGAGCAACTCCAAGACCTTGACCAAATGACGCGCGCCGCGATCAGCTGGTAAGACGACCCGGCTCCCGCCCGATGCGACGACGCCGACTGCCCGATTGAGGTCCAGGAAGTAGCGCGCAAGCGACGCGGTGATGGTCACGGCATATTCCTCTGTCGAGTCGAGAATCGCTCCCACTACGCGCTCGCCGGTATCGCCCGCGCCGGCTACGCCACGAGCGACGACGTGGTGCCGCGCCTCCCCATCCAGCACGAGCCAGACGTCGGCGCTCGGATCGAGCTCGAACTCCTTGACCATCAACTGCCCGGTCCGCGCGGTCGCACTCCAGGCGATCCGATTGAAACTGTCACCCGGCTGGTATTGGCGTACCCCAGCAACATTCGGTGTGACGAATGGCGTACGCTTCTGCAATGCACTTCCACCAGGGAGCTCACCGGCCGGAAGTCTCACCGTCGTGAGATCGACCAGCGCCGGATAGACGATGAGTTCGCGCGTTTGGGGCACCAGGAGTTGCCGCTCGAACAACCCGAACGGATCGCTCGCACGGAGAACCAAAGGACCGAGTCGGAATTGCCCCCGCCGGGTACACCAGGTCTTGGCCCGCCAGCCGACTGTTGCGCCTGGTCCGAGACTCACTACCCGACTCAAGCGATGGCCAGGTAACGTCGAGTGATCGATCACCTCGATCCAGAGTTTGGTGAGACGACTTCGATTCTCCACTTCCACGTGTTCGATCAGAAGATCACCCACGTGCGCTCGATCGGTCAACGTTCGGCGGGTGATCACCAGGCCGCTCAGGGCAAAGCGGCTCCAGAAGAATGCCACCGCCAAGAGTCCTCCGAGGACGAAAAACAGTTTATCGAAGATCGTCCATCGGTTCAGTTGTGAGAGGAGCAGGATGACACCTGCGAGAAGCGCAACGCGGATCCACGCCATCACGAACCACCGAATGGGAGGCGCCGACGGGGCGCCTGCTCTGAGGTCCCCGAGCCGGTCGGTCGCACACCTGGTACCGGAACGGTCATGACGATCTCACGAACGATGGTGCGGGCATCGACATTCCGCATGCGGGCAGCGGGATTCACGATGATCCGGTGCGCGAGCGTCGGCTCAGCGAGTTCTTTGATGTCGTCCGGAATGACGAAATCCCTCCCATGCATCGCTGCCCAGGCACGGGCTGCATTGTAGAGTGCCAGCGACCCGCGTGGCCCAGCACCGAGATACACGTCGTCGTGTCGCCGCGTCGCTTCCACTAGTGAGACGATGTACTCTTTCAATACTTCGTCGACGTAGACGTGGCGGACCTGTTCCTGCGCCGCTCGCAGTTCCTCCAGCGTCGCCACTTGCCCCAGGTGCTCGAGCGGGTGCTCGAAATGCTGGCGACTGAGCATCTCGATCTCCCCACGCCGGCTGGGATACCCGAGCGACAAGCGGATCAGAAAACGATCCAGCTGCGCCTCAGGAAGCGGAAACGTTCCTTCGTATTCGATCGGATTCTCGGTCGCCAGCACGACGAACGGTTCCGGCAGCGGATGCGTCACACCATCGACCGTAACTTGACCCTCTTCCATCGCCTCGAGCAACGCTGACTGCGTTTTCGGGGTCGCCCGGTTGATCTCGTCCGCTAACACGATATGAGCGACCACCGGTCCTGGTCGAAACTCGAACCGACCCGTCAACTGGTTGAAGACGTTGACACCCGTGATGTCGGACGGAAGGAGATCAGGGGTGAACTGAATCCGCTTGAACGTCGAACCGATGCTGCGCGCGATCGCCTTGGCGAGAACTGTCTTCCCGACTCCCGGCACATCTTCGATCAACACGTGGCCGCGGCACAGCAGGGCGACCAAGACCAGACGGACCTCGCGACTCTTCCCGACGAGAACGCGCTCGACATTGGCTGCGAT
>DAOTYK010000091.1:0-5221 GCA_034434855.1 Thermomicrobium sp. | reverse complement strand
CCGAGCGCTCGTATCGAGCGACCAGTCTTGACACCGCGGGGTGCCAATGACTATACTCAATGGTGCTGCCGAGGCGGCAGGGGCGTGCCGAGGTGGCGGAATAGGCAGACGCGCTACCTTGAGGGGGTAGTGCCCGAAAGGGCGTGGGGGTTCAAATCCCTTCCTCGGCACCATCTCGCGGGCGATTAGCTCAGTTGGTAGAGCGCCACGTTTACACCGTGGAAGTCAGAGGTTCGAGTCCTCTATCGCCCACGAATGTCGCCTCGCATGATGAGCCGAGGTAGCTCAGTTGGTAGAGCACGTGACTGAAAATCACGGTGTCGGCGGTTCGATCCCGCCCCTCGGCACTGTTTCCGTGACCGGCTCAGATGAGCCGGCTTTTTTAACGATGAAGAGGGGCCTGATTCCCTCCGAACAGTCAGGCCCCTCTTCTTCCTCGCCCCTTTTGGACCGCCGGGGAAATCGTCACGCCACGGGTGCGCGCGCTGCTGACACGTAGAGGTCGATCGCTCTCAGATAATTCGCTGCGATCTTCTCCGCGGCAGCCTCGCGCGGCAGCGTGCCGTTCAAGTACCCTTGGACACCATCCCACCAGAGCGTGCGACCGATCGCGAAACCGACGTATCCGGGAACCCCTGCTGCCATGCGCAACCAATGGTCGACGCGCGCGGCATCAGCTCCGCGACCGAGCACCACGCAGCTCACCGCATCGCGGCCACCGCTTCGAACCTTCGCACCCATCCGTTCGCAGTCTTCTCGGCGATCGAGTCCTTCGATCTTCCAAATGTCCGGAACGATATCCGCCGCATAAAACTCGTCGATCGCCTGCAGCGTGAGTTCTGGTCGTACTTCGCGATCGTATCGTTCACTGTCGCCTCCGACAGCTTCCAGTTGTTCTTTCGTCGCCGGAACCAGCAACTCGAGCAGGAAGCGGCGCTCGCGTTCACGCAGCCAATCGTGGAGTCGCTTGAGCCGCTCCAGCTGAATGCGTTTCGTTTCCGGCGAGTCATCAGGGTTGTAACGGACCAGAACTTTACTGAAGGTCGGATCGAACGCGAGGATGTGCTCACCGAATTGCTCGCCATATTCGAAATCGAACACCTTCTGACCGCTCTTTTCGACCGGCATCGCGAGAATGTAGCCGCGTTCTCGTGCGTTTCGCGCGACGTCGGCCCCGTACTGCTCGTCAACGAGAATCCCAGCTGCATCACGTGGCGCCCCACGCTCAACAGCTCGCACGAAGCCCTCGAAGATGACACGCTTTGCTTCACTGATCTTGGCTGCCCGCTCGTTCTCCGGCACACCAGCTTTCGCCGCGAGCTCCTCGAAGGAACTCCGGTGATCGAAGGCCAGGATGTACAGTGGCCGATCGTATCCGACACGCATGGCCTCACCTCCCATCCTGATCGAACCTCGATCCAACGCTAGCGCACCAGCTCGCTCCGTGCAACCCTTGACATGATCGTGGCGCATCGTCTAGAATGGCATCTGGTCGTTGGGGAGTCGTCTAACGGTAGGACGGCTGACTCTGGATCAGCTAGTTGGGGTTCGAATCCCTACTCCCCAGCCGAACCGCCACCGTCTGGTCGACGGTGGCGCTTTCATCAGGACCTTGTGAGTCGAGGATTCAGCCTGACGAGACGAAAGCACGAGCGAGTCGAACTTCCAGACCCGGTACCCACGCGAGAACGACGGTGGGAGCTGCCGGTTGAGCGTGCTCTCCTCGTCTGCGTCGAGTGGCGACGCGACGGTTGGGAGGCGGATGCCTCCCTCGAAGAACTCGCTCAACTCGCGCGGACTGCCGGCGTGGAAGTCGTGGGAACTGTCACCCAACGGCTGCCCCATCCACATCCGCAGCATTACGTCGGCCCTGGAAAGTTGCGCGAACTTCTGATATTGCGCGATCAACTCGCTTACACCCTGTTACTCGCCGACGATGAACTCTCCCCAGCTCAACTGCGCCACCTCGAGGATGCCTTGCAGGTCAAGGTGCTCGATCGCACTGCTCTCATTCTCGACATCTTCGCACGGCACGCACGAACGCGAGAAGGGCGCCTGCAGGTCGAGTTAGCCCAACTGGAATATCGCTTGCCGCGTCTGACCCGTATGTGGACACACCTCTCCCGTCAAGCGGTCGGTGGGGTCGGTCTTCGGGGACCAGGTGAGACGCAGCTCGAGATCGATCGCCGCCGAGCGCGGGAACGAATCGCCTGGATACGGCGCCAACTCGAAGAGGTTCGAAAGCATCGCGCACGCTATCGCCAGCGTCGGCGGCAGAACCGTCTTCCGGTCATTGCCCTCGTGGGTTATACCAACGCGGGCAAGTCCACACTGCTCAATGCGTTGACCGGTGCAGACGTGCTCGCAGCGGATAAGCTGTTCGCGACACTCGATCCGACCACACGCCGTCTACGCCTCTCTGACGGCCAGTTCGCCTTGCTCACCGATACAGTCGGCTTCATCCACAAACTGCCCACAACATTGGTAGCAGCCTTCCGGGCTACTCTGGAGGAGATTTTAGAAGCTCACCTTCTCCTCCACGTCGTGGATATCACTCATCCGAAGGCCGCAGAGCAGGCGGCTGCCGTTCGTCAGGTTCTACGGGAACTGGGGGCGGATCGCTATCCCACCATCACCGTGCTGAACAAGATCGATCGTTTGGAGCCGACGATCGACCCGGATCGTCTGGCTCGTGAACTCGACATCCCCGCCAACGCTGTCTTCGTTTCAGCAGCGACTGGCTACGGGCTCGAGACATTGCGCGCTCGGATCGCTCGAACATTGCGCGAGATCGCTGCTCCGCGCGCTGTGCAGCTCCTGATACCTTATCGGGAGCAGCGCCTCATCGCCACACTCGAGGAGCAAGGTATCGTCAGCGAGCGTCGTTATCTGGCAGAGGGAATTCTCCTTCGAGCTCGTTTACCGAACTCCCTCCTCCCTCGTTTGGAACCGTTTCTTTCGCCATCTGTCGACGACGCATGAGGATAAATGGGACGAAATTCCCGCGTGACAGCTCGCGATTATGCCCGATAATGGAACGTGTTCGGGAATGCGTGAACGGTGAGGAGTAGATTCGTGACAGCCAGTGAACTCGTTCAGCGGCTTCAACGCGAATTTGGGTTGGACGCAGCGATCATAGCCACCACCGACGGATTAGTCGTGGAAGCAGCACAGGGCACGAACGAGATCGACTGCGAAGCGGTCGCCGCGCAGGCGGTCAGTGGTCTGCTCATGCTCGAAGCTCTCGGGCAGGAACTGGCCAGTACGCCGCGCCAAGCGATCGTGGAGTTCGATCGACATCTCGTGCTCGTCGCCCCGCTCGATCCTGATACCGCGCTCGTCCTCCTGGCCTCCGGTGCGACCAATCTGGGTCGCCTCCGCTTGGCTGTTCGGCGTTTCATCCCCCTGCTCCAGCAGATGCTCAGCGAGCAGGGCAGCTGACGAGAGGCAGAGCATGGAGCCACGAACGTACGCGGCCAGTGGTGTTGACTTGGCACGAGCAGATTCGATCAAGCGCCGAATCGCACAATATGTCGAGGAGACGTTCAGCCCTGGTGTTCTCCGACCGCTCGGACTCTTCGGTGGCATCGTCGAGGCACCCGGAACGAACGGCACCTTGGCGCTCGTCGCGACCATCGACAGTGTCGGGACGAAGGTCATCATCGCTTCGGTCCTCGGTCGCCACGAGGGGATCGGCATCGATCTCGTTCACCACAGCGCGAACGATCTTCTGGCCTGTGGTGCCGAACCTCTCTTTTTCCTGGATTACTTCGCTACGGCTCGGTTGGAGGAGACGGTACTCGAGGCTCTGGTCCGAGGGATGACACGGGCGTGTGGCGCGCTCGGTTGCTCGCTCATCGGGGGAGAAACAGCGCAGCTTCCTGGCATCTACACTCCCGGAACCTACGACCTCGCTGGTTGCATGGTCGGCGTCGTGCCCGTCGAAGGAATCATCGACGGACGTCGCATCGAGCCAGGTGACCTCGTACTCGGGCTCCCCAGCGACGGACTCCATACGAACGGCTACTCGCTGGTACGAGCAGCCCTGGGGTTGACCGGGGATCCGCAGCATGATCGCCCGCTTCTGGCGGAAGTACCACCGTGGTCCGATCGTTCGCTCGGTGATCTGTTGCTGCAGCCACATCGCTGTTACGTTCCCCTCTTACGCACGTGGCTCCGCGACTCGCGGCTTCACGGTCTGGCCCATATTACTGGCGGAGGTCTAACAGGGAATTTGTCTCGGATCGTTCCTGACGGCTGCCGGATCGAGATCGATGCCAGCAGCTGGCCAGTTCCACCATTGTTCGAGGAAGTACGCCAGCGAGGAAGTATCTCCCCAACTGAAATGTTCCGTGTTTTCAACATGGGAATCGGTTTCGCTGTCATCGGGACACCTTCGTTCATCGACGCATTGCAGCAGGCATTGGGTGAGGGTTGGATCATCGGTCATGTCGTGCGAGCCGAGCGATCGCGCGTCATCGTTCATGGTGGGATGTTAGGTACACAGATTCTGACCGACAGCGAGTCGGCCTGAGCATGCCAATCATGTCGCTGCACCATCAGCGTGCGAGATCGGCAAACCAGCGTGATAGCGACCAGTGATGGCACTGATCGACGTCGCAGCTCGCGAGATCCATGCCAAAATCGTCTATTACGGTCCGGGGCTTTCGGGTAAGACAACGAACCTTCAGATCGTCCATGCCTCGTTACCTGAGCACGTGAAGAGTCAGCTCGTTTCCATCGACACGGAAGCCGAGCGAACACTGTTTTTCGACTTTCTTCCGCTCGACGTCGGTACCGTGTACGGTTATCGCCTCCGTCTCCAACTCTATACTGTCCCGGGTCAAACCTTGTATAGACAAACGCGTCTCGCGGTTCTGAACGGGGCCGACGGCGTCGTCTTCGTTGCTGATGCCCAGCGCGAGCGCCTCGCTGACAACTTGCAAAGTCTGCGCGAACTGGCACAGAACCTGATCCGGCAAGGAAAGCGTTTTACCGACTTTCCGCTGGTTTTGCAATACAACAAAATGGACCTGGCGAATGCACTCCCTCTTGCAGTTCTGGACCGCTATCTTAATCCGATGCGCGCCCCGCGCTTCCCGGCTATCGCCATCCAATCGATCGGGGTCATCGAGACTCTCCGCGCGATCATCAAAATCGTGATCGATCGCCTCTGAGGCCGGGTTGGAGCATACTAACCCCCGGAAGGAGTCGCTTCACG
>DAOTYK010000090.1:0-5757 GCA_034434855.1 Thermomicrobium sp. | reverse complement strand
GTGGCTGCGCGGCGGTGCGTTCCTCGTGGCGCTCGCACTTTTGGTGGCGGGCAGTGGGTGCCGTCGCGCCGAAGCATCGCCGGCGGTCGTCTATCTCTTCGAGCCGGGGCAGCTGGTCGCGCTCGATCCGCGCGATGGGCGTGCGGTCTGGCGGGCAGCGGTGCCGCTCGATCATGCGTGTGCCGTGTCTCCCTCACCGGACGGCCGGTGGGTCGCCCTGGTCTCCGAGCGCCTCGTGCTCGTGCCGACGAGCCAGCCGGAGGAGTCGCTCGTCGTCGATCCGCCGCCGGGGTGGTCCTTCACCGGCTGCAACCTGCCCTACGGGACATTCGCGTCGGCGGTATCGGTCCTCAGTTGGCCCGAGAACCGGGTCCTCTTCGCCGTGCTCCGGAAGGGGCTCCCCTACCCGGACGAATGGGCGGTGGCGAGCTATGACGCGGAGGCTCGGTCGTGGCGCGCGTGGACGTTTCCACTGCCAGGCTACTGCTTGCTGCTCCCCTCGCCGGTCGCCTCGTACACGATCACCTGTGCTGTCCTCCCCGCGGAACTGCGCGAAAGCATCCGGCTTGCTGGCGCAGCTGGTGGCCTCCTGGCGATCGAGCCGTTGGACGGGACGCTGGTGACGCAACTCCCGATTCCGCGCGCGGAACTCGCGGCAGCCAATCTCCGCGGTGACGAACCGGTCGGTGCCGCGGCGGCCGATGACCGCTCGGTCATGCTCCTCCTCCGCAACGGCGTACTCGTCGCGCTCGATCGGGCGGGACGCGTGCAACAGGCCTTGGATGTGGGTCGCGAGGCGGGACTCGACAGCCGCGTTTTCGGCCTCGCTCTGCGTCTCGTCGCGGATGACCGCGTCGTGTGGGTCGTCGTGTACGAGGAGGGGATGGTGGATCGCCTCCACCTGGTGTTGGTCGACTTGCGCACGAGCAGCGTGGTGCGGGTGGTCGACCTCCCAGGTTTCGTGAGCGATATCGATTTTCTCCCCGACGGGACGGTCGTGCTGAACCGCTTCGTCGAAACAGCAGCGGAGCAGTCGACCGGCGCGCCGACACGGACCGTGGTGCGGCGCGATCTCCGCCGCGGCGACGAGCGTGTCCTGGCGACCCTGACGGACTACGGGTACTGCTGCTGGATCGGGCCATTGGCCCCGGACGCGCGAGCAGCGAGCGGACGCTAGCGGTCCGGGAGCTGGCGGAAAAAGCGCTCGAGCGCGGTGAGAAAGGCTGCAGGCTGCTCCAGATGGACGGTATGCCCGGCCTCGGGGACAACCACCAGCTGGCTTCCTGGAATGCGTGCCACTATCGCCCGGCCGAACGCGGCATAGCGGGTATCGAGCGCTCCCGCGATCACCAGGACCGGTGAGCGCAGCTCGGCCAAGCGGTCCCACAGCGGTGGCATGCTGCCGGTGCCGAAGCCGCGCAGGGAGGCCGCCAGCCCATGCGGGCGCTGCGCCAGCCACTCGGCGCGCAGTGCGGCGCGTCGTTCGGCGCTCAGCCGCTGCCGGCTGGCGAAGAGCGGGAGGCTCTCCCAATGGTCGGCGAACCAGTCCAGGCCCCGCTCTTCGATCGCGGTGGCGAGTTCCTCGTCAGCGCGCTGGCGGGCAGCACGCTCGGCGGGGTCGTCGAGTCCTGGTGAGGCACTTTCCAGGACGAGTGCCGCGATCCGCTCGGGGTGAGCGAGCGCCAGGTGGAGTGCCAGTCGCCCGCCCATCGAGTAGCCGAGGAGCCTGACCGGTGTGGAAACGAGTTCGCCGAGCAGGCTCGCCAAATCGGCCACCTGCTCGGCAGCCGCGTAGCGGGCCGGTGCGATCGGTGCGTCGGTCCGACCGTGGCCGAGGAGATCGGGTGCGATGACGCGCCAGCCGCGCGCGACCAGTTCCGGGACGAGCGGCGCCCAGTGCGCGCTCGAGCCAGCGAACCCGTGCAGCAGGAACAGCGGCGATCCCTGCCCGGCTGCACAGACGCGGTAGGTGACGCCGCGGACAGCGATCGTCCGCTCCTCCTCCCACGTGCTCATCGCCGAGCTCCGGCGGCCAGTGCGTCCCGCACCGCGGCGCGCGCTCGTGCCCAGAGCGCCTGGTGGAGCGCCACATTGCGCTGACGGTCGGTGCGCAGCTCGACGACGCTGGTCCGGTCGGCAGTCAATGCCGCGGCCAGAGCAGACCGGACGCTCGGCCAGTCGGTGGGACGGGCATAGGCCAGCCCGAAGAGGGCCGCGGCGTGCTGGAAATCGAGACCGTGCGGCGTGCCGAACAGGAACTCGAACTGCTCCGGCACCTCGTGCGCCTGAGGGAGGAAGGAGAAGATGCCGCCGCCGTCGTTATGGAGCAGCACGATGGTCGCGCGCAGGCGATGGCGGCGGGCTGCCAACAGCCCGGTGAGATCATGGTAGAAGGACAGATCGCCGGTCACCAGAACGGTCGGGCCGGTATGGGCCGCGGCGATCCCGAGCGCGGTCGAGGTGACGCCGTCGATCCCGTTGGCTCCGCGGTTGGCGAAGATGCGCACCCGCTGTGGAACGGAGGGGAAAAACGCGTCCAGGTCGCGGACCGGCATGCTGTTCCCGGCGACGAGCGCGGCGCCGTCCGGCAAGAGTTCGGCCAGCTCGCGGAAGACGCGTCCCTCGAAGGATTCATCGAGTTCGGCGAGACCAGTCTCGAGCGCTGCCCGGGCCGCGCGATCGACTGTCCGCCACCGGGCGAGCCAGTCGGTGTCCGGCCGTGGTGCGGCGACCGCGACGGCGCGGGTCAGAGCGCGGACGACCGGCCGCAGGGCACCCTGGAGGACCCAACGAGCCCGGTGCGCAGGGTCCGGCCAGTTCCCGGCCGCCAGCAGCACCTGCTCGGCGTTCTCCCACGCTTCGAGCGCGAGCTGCAGCGGCTTGGAGGTCGGGATCGCGCCGACGCGCAGGACGAGCTCTGGCTGGAGCGCCGGGAGCGCCTCCGGCTCCCGCAGCACGGCATCGTAGGCATCCAGGACGAGGTCGCGCGGATGCGGGCCAGCCCGGAGCTGCGACAGTGGGTCGGCCAGGATCGGGTAACCGAGCAGGCTGGCCAGCTCGACGAGCGCCGGGGCGAGCGTGGGGTCCGGCTGTGGCCCGGCGACCACGATGCCGCGCCGGCGACGAGCCAATGACGCTGCGACCTCCGCCAGCTCGCTCTCGTCCAGCTGCGGTGTCCCGCTCAGGACGGCTCCGAGCGGTGCGGTGATACTCGGTCCGAAGTGGGGGATGAGCGGCTCGCGGTAAGGCAGGTTCAGGTGGACGGGCCCCGGCGGGAAGGCACGGGCGAGCGCGACGGCTCGGCGGGCAGCCGACGCCGCAGCGCGCTGGACGAGCGGTGTCCCGTCGGGCGGCGGGAGTTCGGCGAACCACTTGACGTGCGTCCCGTAGAGCCGGAGCTGGTCGATCGTCTGCGGGGCACCGGCGTCGCGCAGCTCGGGCGGGCGATCGGCGGTCAGGACGACCAACGGGACCTGGGCCAGGTCCGCCTCGACGACGGCGGGGAGCAGGTTGGCGGCGGCGGTCCCGGAGGTGGTCACGACCGCGACCGGCTCGTCGAGCGCGCGGGCGAGTCCTAGGGCGAAAAAGCCGGCCGCGCGCTCGTCCAGGTGGTCCCAGAGCCGGATGCGCGGCTCGCGGGCCAGTCCGAGGACGAGCGGTGTGGAGCGCGACCCTGGGGCGAAGCAGGCGTGTCGCAGGCCGGCATCGGCGAGCGCGCTGACGAAGGCGGTGACGGTGGCACCGAGCGCCGTGCGGTGCTCCATCGCTCAGCCTCCCACGAGCGCCTCGAGCATCGGGCGGAACTTCGCCTCGGCTTCCGCCCATTCCGCCGCGGGATCGGAATCGGCGACGATGCCGCACCCGGCGTAGAGTCGTGCCTGCCGACCCCGCACCAGCCCGGAGCGCAGGCCGACGACGACCTCGCCGTCACCGCTCGCCTCGACCCAGCCGAGCGCACCGGCGTACCAGCCGCGGGGGACCGGCTCGTGTTGGCGGATGAAGGCGAGCGCGGCCTGGCGCGGTGTCCCGCCGACGGCCGGCGTCGGGTGGAGGCGCGCTACCACGTCGAGCAGGCTGGTGCCGTCGTGGAGGACGCCGTCGATCGGCGTGGCCAGGTGATGCACGTTGGCCATGGAGACGACCACTGGCTCCTCCGGGACGCTCAGGCTAGTGCAAAGCGGGGCGAGCGCCGCACGGATCGCCGCGACGACCAGCGCGTGCTCGTGCCGGTCCTTGTCGCTCCGGCGCAGCTCCTCGGCCGTGCAGCGGTCCTGCTCCGGCGAGTTCGCCCGGGGGCGCGAACCGGCTAAGGCGACCGTGGCGACGGTGCCGTGGGCGACCCGAGCGAGTCGCTCCGGACTCGCCCCCAAGAAAACCGTCTCGCCGATCCCGATGGCGAACACGGTGCAGCTCGGGTAGCGGGCAGCCAGCGTCCGCAGGGCCTGCTCGAGCGGGAAGGGATCGGCCGCCGCCAGCTCGCGGACGCGCGCCAGGACGACCTTGTGGAGATCGCCAGCGGCGATCGCGGCCAGCGCGTCCTGGATGAGGCGCCGCCAGGCGTCCGGTCGGACCAGCTCGTGCTGGACGAGCGAGCGGGGAGCGGCCGCCGGGGCCGGCGGCAGACTCGCTGGCCACGCGGGGACGAGGCGCGGCTCGCGCTCACCCGGAAAAACCGCAGCTTGCACGGCTCGGTAGGCGAGCGCCCCGCGTTGCCGATAGAGCAGGCGCGGCAGCTGGAGCTGTCCGCGACCGAACGGGTGCCACCAAGGATCGGGGCGCTCGTCCGCCGGATCGAAGGCGATCCCGGCGACGGCGAGCGGCGGGAGCGGACCCTCGGCCAGCGCGTCCTGGGCGAGGACCCGCCAGGCGCTGGCGAGACGATCCGGTAGGGAGCGATCGGCGCTCGTCACCGAGGGGAGCGGCAGGCGCTGGCCGGCCAGCCCGACCAACGCTTCCGCTCGCTCGGGCACGAGCCAGAGGACACGCGGGAGGTGACTGGTCGAGCGGGCGAAGAGCGCGATCGGATCGACCGGCTCGCAGGGTTCCGAGCAGCTCAGGACGACCGGGCGAGCGTAGGCGCGGGCCTGCCGCTCGGCGAGCGGCCACAGTTCCTGCAGGGCAGCTTGGGAAGAATCGAGTAACCGGCAGCTCATGGCGTTCGATCCTCGTCCGGTGAGCGGTCGGGGAGGCCGACCAGGCGACGGAGCAAGCGACGGAGTTCGGGGGCGGCTTCCGCGAGGTCGGCTGGCGAGCCGGACAAGAGCCACTGGGTGACGACTTCGTAGATGGCGCCGAAGCAGGCGGTGGCTGCCAACTGCGGATCGAGCGGGCCGATCAGGCCGTCCTGGCGGGCGCGGGCGAGCTCGCTGGCGATCAGGGCGGCGAAGCGGCGTCGGGTCGTCAACAGCGCTTCTTGGATGGCTGGTCCGGCGGCCAAAGCTTCGACCAGGAAGAGCCGGGCCAGGCCGCGGTGGGACGCGAAGAGGCGGAGGACGACCTCGAGCGCGGCATCCAGCTTGCCAGCGGGGTCGGGGGCTGCCTGGAGCGCCTGCTGGGTCCGCTCCAAGAGGAGCGTCGCGCTCCGCTCGAGCAGGGCCAGGAAGAGGGCCTCCTTGCCTGGGAAGTGGAAGTAGACGCCGCCCTTGGAGGTGGCAGCTGCTTCGGCCACCTCGTCCATGGTGGCTTCGCGGTAGCCGCGACGGGTGAAGACGGCGAGGGCGGCATCGAGGATCCGCTCGCGGCGCTCGCGTGCCCGCG
>DAOTYK010000089.1:0-1996 GCA_034434855.1 Thermomicrobium sp. | reverse complement strand
GTTCGATTCAGCGGAAGATCGTACCGCTCTTGGTCGTGATCGGATTCCTGATAGCCGGTGCGATCGGGGGCCTGGCGGGGACCTCGCTCGCGGGCGAACGGGAAGCCGGTCCGTCGGTGGTCTCGAGTCCGATCCTTGCTCCGGCCGAAACGCAGGCTCAACCGGTTGCCGAGGTGCAGGCAAGGACGGTTGCTGGGCAGGTGTACCAGCGTTACGGAAAAGCCGTCGTCGATGTGATCGCACGAGCATCCAGCGGCTTCTTCGACCAGCGAGGCGCTGGCACGGGTGTCGTGATCCACCAACGGGGGCTCATCGTCACGGCTGCTCATGTGGTAGAGGGAGCGAGCACGGTGCAAGTGCGCTTCGCGACCGGCGAGCGTGTTACAGCGCAGGTACTGGGGACCGACGAGGCGAACGACATCGCCTTGCTTCGGGTCGACCGCCTTCCCGAGGGGGTACCGGTGGCGGTGCTCGGCGACTCCGACCGCGTCCAAGTCGGCGACGTGGTGGTCGCGATCGGCAGACCCTTCGGTCTCTCCGGCACGGTCACCCAAGGGATCGTCAGTGCGGTGAACCGGAGCTGGAACCCACCGGGTGATCGGTTGCGGACGGGACTGATCCAGACCGATGCACCGATCAACCCCGGCAACAGCGGTGGGCCGCTCTTCGATGCCCAAGGCGAGGTTATCGGCATCAACATCATGATCGAGAGCCCGATACGGGGCAACGTCGGTATCGGCTTCGCCGTTCCGAGCAACACGGTGAAGCGGGTTCTCCCGCAGCTCGAGCAAGGTGCACAACTTCAGCCTGCATGGCTGGGCATCAGCGGGACCGATCTCGACGCGGAGCAGGCGCGCCGGTTCGGTCTGTCGACCGACCGTGGGGTCATCGTCCTGAGCGTGGTGCCAGGAAGTCCAGCGGCACGGGCTGGACTGCGGCCGGCGCAGGCGAGCGGACTGGACATCAGCCAGCTGGGCGACGTGATCGTGGCGATGGATGGTCAACCCGTTGCGGGGATGCAGGAGCTGGCGGCTCGGATCGGCGCACATCAGCCGGGCGACACGGTCGAGCTGACGGTGTTGCGCGATGGACGCGAGCAGACCGTTCGGGTCACGCTCGGCCGCTGGCCCGGGCAGCAGGGATGACCTTGACGATGGCGTACGGTGTGTGCTAGTATATGTAGGTTTCGAAACGACGTCGTGCGGTGTCCGTACGACGCGTCCGAACAGCGGAGGTACGAGAGACCCATGACGGAACGTGAACTGCAGGAACTGCTGGAGCTCGAGGAACTGATCGCGTCGGAGGGGCTGGAGGAAGTCGAGGAGATCGAGGAGATCGAAGAATCCGACGATCTGATCGACCAGGCGGCCAACGATGCCGTGTACCGGTATTTCCGCGAGGTGGGGGGTCACCGGTTGCTGACCCACCAGGAAGAGATCGAGTACTCGCGGGCAGTCCGGGCTGGTTTGGCGGCTCGCAAGCGGATCGAGGCCGGTGAAGACACTCCTGAGCTGCGCGAGCTCGTGCGCAAGGGGCAGGAAGCGCGCGAGAAGCTGATCCGGCACAACTTGCGCCTGGTGGTCTCGATCGCCAAGCGATACCGCTCGAGTGAACTGCCGCTGATCGATCTGATCCAGGAGGGGAACATCGGTCTGATGACGGCGGTGGAGCGGTACGATCCGGAACTGGGTTACCGCTTCAGCACCTATGCGACCTTCTGGATCCGCCAGGCGATCGGGCGTGCCGTGGCCAACTTGAGCCGAACGATCCGGGTTCCGGTCCACATGCATGACTTGATCGCCAAGATCCGACGCGCGGAGGCACAGATCGAGCAGCAGAAGGGTCGACCAGCGACGAACGAGGAACTGGCGGAACTGTTGGGCATCGATGTGGCGCGGATCGAGCAGGCCCGGACGCAGATTCCGCGAACGTCCTCGCTCGACAAGCCGATCGGTGAGGATGGCGAGAGCTCGATCGGTGATCTCTTGCCGGACCC
>DAOTYK010000088.1:0-7822 GCA_034434855.1 Thermomicrobium sp. | reverse complement strand
TCCCACTCTGGCGGAGGAAACCGTCGGCGGTGTGGTCGCTCAACTCCTCGATCGTCCCGTCAGCGCGCAGCTGGAAAAAGTACGGGGACACGATGTCGAGCGTGCCGAGGTGCGCTTGGAGGGTCGCCCACGAGGTGCGGTCATATGTCACGTAGTATCCCCAGCGGACGAACGATGGTGCTGCCTGCACGCTGGGGATGTGCGTCGCGGGGGACAACACGATCGACAGCACCGCGAGCAAAAGCCCGAGTCGGAGCGTTTGCTGGCCAGCGCGTATCGTCTGCACGGCACCTCCGTTCCCCTGCTCGCTTTTCACCCGCGCGGCGAGGCTTGTGCAGCGACGGCGACGACCGTGACCACGACCTCGACCGGCTCCGGATAGCCCTCGAAGGTCGCCGTACCGCGGAAACGGACGACCGGCGTGAGATAGCGCTCGCTTCCTTGCCCTGCATCGACCCACGCCAGTTCGGCACTCGTGAGGCGAGCCACACCGCGCAGCGGCAGGCTGGCTCGCTCGAAAAGACGCTCGTCGACTTCCACCGTCGCGCGCCCGCTCTCCACATCCTGCCACAATGCCTGGGCTGGCCGGAAGCTGTAGGTGGATGGCTCGAGTGCTGCTGGCCAGGCCACGAATGCCTGGCGGACCGTTCCATCGCTCGCGACCGTCACGGTCGCACCGGGAAGCGCGGAGAGGACCGGTGTCGGTTCGGCAGGACCGAAGGTGACGATGGCCAAACCGCGATCCGGCAGGCGCTCGCGCACTTGTCCCTCGTCGATCGGCGTGGAAACCAGCTGGTGGCTCTGCAGCCAGTCACGGGCGATCCGGCGGAGTTCCGCGTCGTCCGGGAGCGCGGTTTCCGTTGGTGTCGTCTCGGGGGTAACTGCCGGTGAGTTCGTTGGTTGAGGAGTCGGGACGGGGAGTTCGGCCTGGTACTGGATCGTCAGTTCGTTCACGATGAGCTGCCCGCGCGAGCTGCGGACGAGGAAACCGCCACCGGCTGTCTGCTCGACTGTTCCGTCGATGCCGAGCGAGCGGGCGAGGGCTAGGGAAGTCGTCTCATCCCACTGGCGGGGTACCAAGTGATAGACCGGAGCGTCCTGCGGCAGGCGCTCGAGATCGAGGGACAGTTCGTAGGTCACGTTCAAGAGGTTCGGCGGGTAGGCCGGTTGTGGAATGTTCGGAACGGGCAACTCGCCGAAGGCACCGACCACGATCGGTGGAGGCGGGGTCGGAGTCGGGGTCGGGGTCGGGGTCGCCTCAGGGGTCGGCGTTTCCACGGGGGAAAGAGGCGGGTTGCCAGGCGAACCCGGTGGAGCGGTCACGACCGGTAGAGCAGACTCGACGGAAGGAGCTGTTGCCGCACCCGGAGCTTCTGATGGGGAAGTACGCCAGAGACCACGGATGGCCCAGACAGCGACGAGCAGCATGGCGATCAACGCGAGCGCTGCGAAAACGACCGGACCACGGCCGGTGCTGCTCTGGGACATCCTGGCTCGCCTGGAGGTTCGGCGGTCATTGCGCCGCGGAGGCTTGCTGCTCGCCACGTCCCTCCCCTTCCCGCTCGTCTCCAGAGGGTACCACCGGCGATGGAGCATGCGCAGCCATGCGTGTCGGTCGATCGCGCGTCGTCATCCTGGCGACCATCACGGCAGATGTGAAACGGGACCGATCGGGCCGATCGCATTTCGGTGGGGGGACTCTCTCAGCGAGGCAGGGAGTGATGCATGACCGAACGTGGTCCCACACTTCCCGGTGCGCAAGCCAGCCGCTCGCCCTCCGCTGGTGCCGCGCGGCGAACGCGAGCGAGGGGACCAAAGGGGAGCCGGTACAGCGGTCGTCCCCGAGGAACGATCTCGGCGTGCGATCGGTACCGGTTGCGGCAACTCGGGAGCGCGTGTTCGACCCACGAAACCGGTAACGCCTGATGAAGCCGGATAAACCAACTTCTCTGGTCGTCAGCGAACGAAGTCGACCCAGTGCAGTGCACGCACCGGGGTCGGATCGAACAGGCTCGTGAATCGGAGCTGGTCGCGATGGTCCGGGTCGTCAGTGCAACGAGCCGGGGCACCTGCCGCGGCGCGTCAAGTGGAAAGGATCGTCGCGAGTCGCTCCAGCAACCGATCGGTGAAGGCCTCGGTCCCCATGGCTGGCTCTCCCGGACGGGCCAGATCGGCCGTCCGTGCACCGGAGGCGAGCGTGTCCTCGACTGCCTGCTC
Organism: Thermomicrobium sp.; assembly: GCA_034434855.1. GTDB lineage: Bacteria > Chloroflexota > Chloroflexia > Thermomicrobiales > Thermomicrobiaceae > Thermomicrobium. Next base: position 5,605 of record DAOTYK010000088.1, on the reverse strand, counting down.
GATCGCCGCAGCAGCGCGCTCGTTCCCCAGTGTCCAGCGAAAGAGCAGGGCCACGCTCAGGATGGCGCCGATGGGATTGGCAATCCCCTTGCCAGCGATGTCCGGTGCTGAGCCATGCACCGGTTCGTACAGCCCGAAGCGGACCGCTGGCGAGCCAGGCCGTTGCGGTGGCTGACCGTGCAAGCTGGCCGAAGGGAGCATGCCGAGCGAGCCGGCCAAGACTGCCGCTTCGTCGCTCAAGATGTCACCGAAGAGGTTCTCCATGACGAGAACGTCGAAATCGCGCGGCCGGGCGACCAAACGCATCGCGCAGGAATCGACCAGCGCATGCTCCAGCGTGACGTCTGGGTAGCGCTGACCGATCTCGCTGGCGACTTCGCGCCAGAGCGCCGAGGTGTTGAGAACATTCGCCTTGTCGACACTCGTCACCTTGTGGCGACGCGCTCGGGCAAGCTGGAACGCGAGGTCGACGATCCGCGCGATCTCCTCCTCCCGATAGGGAAGGGTGTCGATCGCCCACCGGCCAGTCGGCTCGCGGCGCAGCTCGGACGGCTGACCGAAGTAGAGTCCCCCGGTCAATTCGCGGACCACGATGAGGTCGACGCCGCGCACGATCTCCGACTTGAGCGGGGTAGCATCGGCGAGCGGGTCGAAGACGCGTACCGGCCGCAGGTTGGCGAAGAGCCCGAGTTCCTTCCGCAAGCGCAAGAGACCGGCTTCCGGACGCGTGGACTTCGGGAGATGATCCCACTTGGGACCACCGACCGCTCCGAGGAAAACGGCGTCGGAGCGCAGCGCCATCTCGATCGTCTCGTCGCGGAGTGGCGTGCCATAGGCATCGATCGCTGCACCACCGACGAGGTCCTCCGAGAAGAGGAAACGATAGCCGGTCTGGTGGCCCACCAGTTCGAGGACACGCTGGGCCGCGGCGACCACCTCTGGGCCGATACCGTCGCCGGGCAGGAGGAGTACGTGCACCTCGCTCACTGGCTTCCCCCCGCTGCCTGGCGCGCGGCGAGACGCTCCCGGACGGCATTCAAGAGCCCACCAGCGCGGATGATATGCTGGATGAACTCGTCGTACTGCGTCGCCTTGTAGGTCTTTCCGGTGCGGACGTTGCGGACGATTCCGTTCTCGGTGTCGATCTCGAGTTCGTCGCCCGTTTCCGTCTCGCGGACCGCCTCGGGAGCCTCCACCACCGGAAGCCCGATATTGATGGCGTTGCGGAAAAAGATCCGGGCGAACGATTCGGCCACCACCGCTTGGACACCGGCAGCCTTGATCGCGATCGGTGCATGCTCGCGTGACGAGCCACAGCCGAAGTTGCGCCCAGCCACGATGATGTCGCCCGGTTGCACCTTGCTGGCGAACTCGGGGTCGATGTCTTCCATGACGTGTTGCGCCAGTTCCTGGGGATCGATCGTCACCAGGTACCGGGCCGGGATGATGACGTCGGTATCGATGTTGTCACCGAACTTCCAGACACGCCCGCGCATCGGCACGGGAACTGCCCTCCTCGCTTGCACATCGACTGCCTGCGGAGAGCGAACACCCGCTCCGCTCTCCACTCCTCGCTTCAGTTGAGTTCGAACGGTGATGCGACACGACCCAGAACGGCGCTCGCTGCCGCCACTGCTGGGCTGGCCAGGATGACCTCCGATTCGCGGTGTCCCATGCGCCCGCGGAAGTTGCGGTTGGTGGTCGAGACGCAGCGCTCGCCCTTCGCCAGCACGCCCATGTAACCGCCGAGGCAGGGACCGCAGGTGGAGACCGAGAAGACGGCGCCGGCTTCCAAGAAGATGTCGACCAACCCCTCCTTGGTCGCCTGCTTGGCCACTTCCTGACTGCCCGGGATCACGATGCAGCGAACGCGCGGGTGCACCTGCCGCCCTTTCAGAAGCTCGGCGGCGATGCGGAGATCGCTCAGCCGACCGTTGGTGCAGGAGCCGATGACCACTTGGTCGATCGGCAGATCACGCACCTCGTCGGCCGGGCGAACATTGGACGGCAGGTGAGGCAGTGCCACCAGCGGTCGCAGGTTGGAGACATCGAACTCGATGACCTGGGCGTAGTGGGCATCCGGGTCGCTGTCCACCGGCTCGTACGGCTCCGTGGTGACCTGGGCCAGCCATTCGCGCGTCTTGTCGTCGCAGGCGAAGATGCCGGTCTTGGCACCGGCCTCGATGGCCATGTTGGCCATGGTGATGCGGTCGTCCATCGGAAGCTGGTCGATCACCGGGCCAGTGAACTCCATGCAGGCGTACAACGCACCGTCGACGCCGATCTGCCCGATGGTGTAGAGGATGAGATCTTTTCCAGTCACGAACGGGGGCAGCGTGCCGGTGTAGACGAACTTGATGGTCTGCGGGACGCGCATCCAGGTCGTGCCGGTCGCCATCGCGGCGGCGATGTCGGTCGATCCCATCCCGGTCGCGAAGGCATTGAAGGCGCCATAGGTGCAGGTATGGGAATCGGCACCGATGATGACCATGCCCGGGCGGGTGAGTCCATGCTCCGGGAGAACGACGTGCTCGATACCGGCCCGTCCGATCTCGAAATAGATCGCCCCCTGCTCGAGCGCGAACTCGCGCATGATCTTGGACTGCTCCGCTGCCTTGATGTCCTTCGCCGGGACGAAGTGGTCGGGCACGAAGACGACCTTCTTGGGGTCGAAGACGCGTTCGACCCCGAGTTTCTTGAACTCGGCGATGGAGAGTGGGGCGGTGATGTCGTTGGTCATCACCAGATCGACCGCGACCTCGATGATTTCTCCCGGCTCGACGCGGCGACGCCCTGCCGCCCGGGCCAGGATCTTTTCGGCCATCGTCATACCCATGCTCGTCACTCACCTCCACTGACCGAGACCGGTGTCGTCAGCGCAGCCCGATTGAGTGCCATGAGATAGGCACGGAGGCTCGCTTCGATGACGTCCGTCGCGACGCCCCGGCCATTATAGACCTGCGTGCCGCAACGCAAATGAACAGTGACCTGGCCTTGCGCGTCTTCGCCCGGGCTCACGGCATCGACATGGAACGCCTCCAGTTCACAGTGGCGACCCACCAGCCGGTCGATCGCCTTGAAGAGCGCATCGATCTGCCCGTTGCCGGAAGCGGATGCTTCTCGCTCGACACCATCGATTTCCAGCTTGACCCACGCTTCGGCTCGACCGTCCGAGCCCGAGTGTGCGCGCCAGCCCTTCAACGTATAGCGTTGCGGGACTTGGGCCAGCTGATCCTCGACGATCGCGATGATGTCGGCATCGGTGACCGTCTTTTTCCGGTCGCAGAGGTCGATGAAACGCTGGTACAGTTGCTCGATCCGCTCCCGCGAGAGATCGCCGTAGCCCAGTTCCTTGAGCCGGGCGGTGAATCCGGCACGACCGGAATGCTTGCCCAGGACGAGGCGACTGGCCTCCCAGCCGACCGACTGCGGGGTCATGATCTCGTAGGTCATGCGGTGCTTGAGCATCCCGTCCTGGTGGATGCCCGCTTCGTGCGCGAAGGCATTGGCTCCCACGATCGCCTTGTTCGGCTGGACCTGGATACCGGTGATCCGCTGGATCAGCTTGGAGGTCGGCACGATCTGTTCGGTCACGACGCGTGGCAGGATACCCCCGAAGACGTCCCGGCGCACGTGCAGCGCCATCACCACCTCTTCCAGCGCGGTGTTCCCGGCGCGCTCGCCGATCCCGTTGATCGTCACCTCCGCCTGTCGTGCCCCGACTCGGATCGCAGCCAGCGTGTTCGCGGTGGCCAGACCGAGATCGTTGTGGCAGTGGACACTCACCGTGACCTTTTCGATGCCGGGTGTGTGCTCCATGACGTAGCGGACGAGTTCAGCGAACTCATGGGGCACCGCATAGCCGACGGTATCCGGGATGTTGATCGTCGTGGCGCCTTCCTCGATAGCAGCAGCGAAGACACGGCAGAGGAAGTCCCAATCGGAGCGGGTCGCGTCCTCCGCGGAGAACTCGACGTCGCTGACATAGCGCTTGGCGGTGCGCACCGCGAAGCGGGCAGCCTCGAGGACTTGCTCTGGTGTCTTGCGGAGCTTGTATTCCATATGGATGGGCGAGGTCGCGATGAAGGTATGGATGCGCGGCTGTTCGGCATCGCGCACCCCTTCCCACGCCGCATCGATATCCTGCTGATTGGCGCGAGCCAGCGCACAGATCGTCACACCCTTGACCTCGCGACTGATCCGCTGGACGGCGCGGAGGTCGCCGGGTGAGGCTGCGGGAAAGCCTGCCTCGATGACGTCTACCCCGAGCTTGACCAGCTGCCGGGCGACTTCGATCTTCTCGTCCTCGGTCATCGTTGCGCCCGGCGACTGCTCACCGTCCCGCAGTGTGGTATCGAAGATGATCAATCGCTCGCTCATCGACTCCCTCCAGTGACTGGATCCAGCATATGGAACTGACCTCTCGTGCGGTTGGCCGGTGGCACGTTCCGCGTGACCATCGCGACCGTCCCGCGATCATCCTGGCCCCTCCCCGGGGCCGGCTAAGGGAGAGTCGGAGCAGGCTCGAGATCAGATAGAACATCGTTCCCCTCAGATGCCGAGCGGCCCGTCCGCGAAGGGACGGGCCGCTCCCGTGGTACCACCCTACTTGGCCGTCGCTTCCGAAGAAGAAGCGACGCCCGCTCTCTGCGCGATAACGGGCGCAACCCGACGCTCGCTACTCGACCACGTTCGCGAACGCAGCTCCGGGACGAGTTCGCGCACCGCACCGGACCGGGCTCCCACCACGAACCCCGGTTCGCTGACCGGGTTCGGCGCGCTACTGCTTCCCTTCCGCGCCTTTCTTTCTGAGGCTAGCAGATCCGCACACGCTTCGTCAAGTGTTGTGTCGTCGAGCTCGTTTCACCCGCTGCCTGAGAATGCCGGCACGCTCCGAGCTACCGAGTGCCCTCCTCAGGCGAGGCGGAGAGCGAGCGGGCTGGTGCGTGCCCCCACCTCGCTTCCATCGCCTTCCTCACCTGATTCGTCTTCTCCTGACCGGGTGCCGGGTTCACCACGCCGCTCTCGTTGGCCGCCCCGTTCGCCGAAGGTCGCCAGCAGGCCACGGATGAGTTGGTCCTTTTCCTGTTCGGAGAGGTTGGCCTCAGGGTGGAGCGGGAGATAGAACCACGGTGGCATCTTGCCCTCCCGGATCTGTTCGACCGATTCGTCACACTTCGCTTCGCCTCCGCTTCCCCACTCCGAGACGTTGCACTTCTGCCGTCCTTCGGTAACGTCGTGATAGGCCAGGAAAGCAGCCGGTGCGACGTAGGTATACCAGGGCCAGTTGGTTTGGTTGGAGTGACAGTCACCGCAGGCACGCATGAAGAGTTCGCGTGTTTGGGGACTGTCCCAGGCGGGCTCAGCGACCACCGGGGGGTTGGTACGCGGGAGCGCCAGGGCGACTCCCTGCAGCGCGAGGAACAGAGTGAGCAGCGTCCCTCCGACAACGAGTGCGATCCGTTTGCCGCGACTGGAGCGCTCGGCTCGTCGGAGCGTTTGTGGTTGGGCCATCGGTGACCTTCCCTTCTGGTCTCTCCGAGCCGGTCGTCAGCCGGCTTTCGAGACCGAGTCTCGCTACCCTCGGTAAACGCTGTGTAAACGG
>DAOTYK010000087.1:0-4255 GCA_034434855.1 Thermomicrobium sp. | reverse complement strand
GCACTCGGGAGGCGAACGATGGTGTATTCGATGCGGCGCGTGGAGCGCTGGGCACGCGATCCCGGGTTGACGGTACGCATGATGGTCGTGCTAGCCGGCTTGGCCTTGCTCTATCTGTTCTTTCTTACTGCGCTGATTTGGAGCGGCGTGGATACGGCAACGGTGTTCGTCATCGCCGTGCTCCTGGCGCTGTTCCAGGTCGTTTTCTCTGATCGATTGGCGTTGGCGAGCGTGGGAGCGAGAATACTGAAGCCGGGCGAGATGCCGCGACTGCAAGAGATGGTCGAGCGGGTGGCGGCACTCGCTGGGGTACCGCGCGTACGGGTCGGCATCATCGAGACACCGGTGCCGAACGCGTTCGCAATCGGCAAGCGACTCTCCTCGTCGACGGTAGTCGTGACTCGCGGACTCCTCGAACTCTTGAACGAGGAGGAACTCGAGGCCGTCATCGCGCACGAGATCGCGCATGTCCGCAACCGTGACGTGCTCGTCATGACTATCGCTGGGTTTTTCGTCGTTGTGGCTCAACTCGTCTTTCGGTTCTTCCTGTGGGGCGCGGGCGGGGGCTCGGATCGAAGGCGGGGCAACGCGATCGTGCTGGCTTTCGTCGTCTCGCTGCTGGTCTGGATCATCGGGCAGTTGCTGCTTTTGGCGCTCTCGCGTTACCGCGAGTTCGTGGCTGACCGGATGGCTGGGATCGTGACAGGGCGTCCGCTGGCGCTTGCCTCTGCTTTGTGGAAGATCGATGGCCGGGTCAAGCGAATTCCGCGTCGTGATTTGCGGGAAGTGGAGGAGCTGGCTGCGTTCTTCATCATCCCGCCGATCAGTCGAGGAAGCCTGGCATCGCTCTTGTCGACTCATCCGCCGGTGGAGGAGCGTGTTCGCCGCTTGGAGCAGCTGCAGCGGCAACTCGAGGGGGTGCGGTGAGACGATTCCTCGATATCTTGCTAGGGCGGGCAGCGCGACCGGCACCGGCGAAGTTGGAGGGGCTGTTAGCCATCGCGAGCGCTGCGGTCACCATGGAGGCGCAGCTCGGTTTCCGGCCATACCGGACGGCTGGCATGGTCTTCAAGCCGATCGAGTCGGTGTACTTCGAACGAGCGCAGGAGGAATTGGAGGGGCTCCTGCGGATCGCTGTGCAGGAAACGCAAAGTCGATTCCGGTTCTCGACCGATTCCTATCGCTACCGCTGGGTCATTCTCGACGATGCCGACTTCGAGGATCTCGTCGCCACGATCCAGGCGGCAAGCCAGATTTTGACAGAGCATGGCTTCGGGGAGCAGCTCTTGGCAGCGGTTTTCCGCTTCGATGATCAGCAGGGGCAGCCTTTTTACTGGATCTATCAGTATAAGCTCGGAGCCTTTACGCCGTTTGCACCGCGGAAAGGTCGGCAGCGCAACGAAGCGCTCGAGCTTCGTCTCGCTGCTGTCCTCGAGCGCGAGTTGCCGATCGAGCGCAAACCGGAACTCTGGTATGCCTTATGGGATATTCCGTTTTCGGTCACCCAGGAATGAGCCCATCGCCGACGAAGAGTCGGCGCGCCTCCTCGATTGTCGTGTCCGGTGGTGGCAGAATGACGTCCGACTCGACGAACTCGTCCGGGGAGACAGGAATCCCGTGCCGCCTGACCTGATCGAGGAGTTCGGCGAGCAGGGTGCGAAAGCGCTCCTCGTCTCCAGCAGCGACCGCTTCCACGATCGCGTTGTCCAGTGCGTTCAATCGGTCGAAGAGGCTACTTTCGATCCGATACTGGCCCTCGGTGAGGATACGAACGATCACGGCTGTCCTCCCTCTGGAAGCGATTTGGGGCGTTCTCCCTGCCCCAATTGCTGACGGAGTGCAGCGAGTTCCGCTTCCACCGACGACGAGACGGAGATGCGAGCCAGTTCGCGTTCGACTACGTCTTGGCGTGAACCGGTGAGGTCCTCCAGTGCACCCGAGGCGAGCAATTCGTCGATCGCTGAGGCACGGGCTTGCAATTGCTCGGTCTTTTGTTCCGCGCGTTCCAGCGCGAGTCCGACATCAGCCATTTCTTCCGAGATACCGGTGACCGCCTCGTTGATCCTGACCTGGGCTTCTGCAGCGGAGTACTGCGCTTTGATGACCTCCTTCCGGGTACGGAAGGCCTCCACCTTGGCGCGGAGACGCATTTCGGCTTGCTCGAGTTTGGCCTGTTCTTGTTCGAGTGTCTGAATCTGGCGATCCAAATCCGCGATCTGTTGCTGAGCGATCGCCTTCCGTTCGAGAGCCAGGCGTGCGAGATCTTCCCGCCCGACACTCAGGGCTTGGCGGGCTTGCTCCGTCAGTCGATCCAGCGAATCTTGCAGCTTGGCGCGCTGGAGCTCCAAACGTCGGCGAGAGGTGGTCACGTCGACGATGCCACGGCGAACCTGCTGAAGCAGTTCGAGTTGCCGTTCGTACGCGTAATCGAGCGTTTCCCGTGGATCTTCGGCACGATCGAGCAGACGACTCAGTTTCACTTTGACGAAGGTCGTCATGCGGGAGATGAGGCCCATCGCCGTCTCCTTTCCACCGTGCGTACCTGGTGCTAGTATAGGCGTTGGTCGGGAATGCAGCCAGAAATGCGTCACCGCGGCTGGAGGGAAGGGTTGCATGGAGTTTACGGGGCTATTGTTTTGGCTTTTGTTCCTCTTTTCGATCTTGTCGCCGGTTCTGCAGCGCCGCTTTTTGGAAATGAATCGGTTGCGGTTGATCCATCAGTTGGAGCAGCGGCGGGGTAGCCGGGTGATCACGCTGATTCACCGGCAAGAGGCGGTCTCATTTCTCGGCATTCCGCTGGCGCGCTACATCGATATCGACGATGCTGAAGCGGTACTGCGGGCTATTCGGTTGACACCAGACGAGATGCCGATCGATTTCATCGTCCACACGCCGGGTGGATTGGTTTTAGCCGCGGAGCAGATCGCCTCAGCACTGGTCCGTCATCGCGGCAAGGTCACTGTTTTCGTTCCTCACTACGCCATGTCAGGTGGAACGCTGATCGCCCTCGCAGCGGACGAGATCGTGATGGATGAAAATGCTGTGCTGGGACCGGTCGATCCGCAGATCGGCCAGTTTCCGGCTGCTTCAGTGCTGCGTGTCGTACGGGAGAAGCCGGTCGCAGAGATCGACGATCAAACCTTGATTCTCGCTGACATCGGCGAGAAAGCGATGCGGCAAGTGAATGCGACGGTTCGTCACATTCTCATAGCGAACGGACGCTCAGAAGAGGAGGCCCAGCGGATCGCTGATGTTCTGACGTGTGGTCAGTGGACCCATGACTACCCGATCGACGTCGAAGAAGCACGGCAGCTCGGATTACCGGTAACGGTAGGTGTGCCGGACGAGGTGTACCAGCTCATGGAGCTCTACCCGCAAGCGATGCAACGACGTCCCTCGGTCCAGTACATCCCTGTCCCCTACGAGACGCCGCGGCCGCGGGATAATCAGCAGCGGCGCTAGCGCACCGAGAGCGTCCTTCGGCTTTTTGGACGGTAAGGCGAGGCGCGTCGGGGCAAGCCGGCTCTCCGCTGATCGGTGGCCGGGGGATCATGGCGGGTAGGCACGAGCGCGGAAAACGTGCTATACTCTGTTACCGGAAACGGATCGGGGTGTGGCGCAGTTGGTAGCGCGCGGCGTTTGGGACGCTGAGGTCGGAGGTTCGAGTCCTCTCACCCCGACTGTGCGGGAGTAACTCAGTTGGTAGAGTGCCGGCCTTCCAAGCCGGATGTCGCGGGTTCGAATCCCGTCTCCCGCTCTACCTGACGTCGTATTCTCGATATCATAGTGCACAATACGTGGTAGCATCAGTGGTACCGATGTCAAGTTCGGTACCACTGATTCTTTACTCACTACTGTCTTGTGGCCATCGCGAGGGGTATCTTGCGGGCCCGTGTGTTCTATTGTCGGAAACTTGCCGGCAGGTGTCTCGCCGCAGCGTCCGGCCGCGGGCGGGTATCGTCGCGTCGCGACGCCGGAGGCGGTCCAATCGTCTCGTTTCGAGTGACCTCACGCCGAACGAACAACGAGCCTCGAAGCCGCTACCACCGCGGATCGCTCCTTCATCGCTTTTTCCTCGATCCGATCACGAGCGAGGGCGTTGGTGAGAGAGTATCGTCTGCTGATCGAGGACGAAAACTCTGGTCTGCTCTTCGTTCTCCGTCTAACGGTGCGCACCGGCCTCGCCCGACGAGGATTGAGGAGTGGATTGACTCCTGAACCCCATCGGGCGATACTGGCCTCGAACGCGGGAAGG
>DAOTYK010000086.1:0-17420 GCA_034434855.1 Thermomicrobium sp. | reverse complement strand
CTCGTGACCGGATGACTCGATGACATGGTCAGGACAAGGGGTGACGGACCGTACGCAGCATGCCCCGATGACTCTGTTCCCTCGCCGAATGCGGTGAAGATCGCGCCCGCAGCTGGGCGACGTCGATCAGTGACCTGCGCTGCTGCTTTCTGGGATTTCGATCAGCTCGGTCAGGACGCCGTGGCACGATTCGTGGTGGATGAAGGCGACCGGCAAGCCATGCAGGCCGATCACCGGCTCGCGGTGGATGAGCTGGAACCCCTGCTCCTCGAGCTGGCGCAGGGCCGCGCGGATGTCGCGCACCGCATAGGCGACGTGGTGGAGACCTCCACGCCGCTGGAGGAAGCGACCGAGATCGGAATCCGGGTCCTTGGGCTCGAACAGCTCGACGTGCCCCTCGCCACCGTGGAAGAGCGCGATCCGAGTGTGCGGGTAGTCCGCGATGCCGTCGAAGGTCAGCCCCAGCTTCTGGTAGGTCTCGATCGCCGCATCCAGGTCGGCGACGACGATCCCGACGTGATGCAGACCGATCACCGGTACGGGTACCATGCCCGACTACTCCCCTCGCTCGTGCGGCCGAACGCAACGCACTACATCCGGTGCGTCGCAGGTGCGAAGTATAGCAGTGAACTCACTGCGTGGTGCTGCGACTCCCCGTCCCGGCCCGGCGGACCGGCACGTTGGCGACCAAGCGGTCACCGCCTTCGCCGCGCACGAGCGTGATCTCGATCCCCTGGGGGTCGATCTCCAGGTGACGGGAGAGGATCTCGCACATCTCGCGGCGGATCGCCTCGAGGACATCGGGTGTCAGCTTGACGTGGTCGTAGACCAGGACCTCGACCAGGCGTTGCTTGGCGACCTGCGCGCTGCCGCGCGGCGTCCGGCTCGTGCTGCGACCGAAGAGCGCGTCCAACCAGCCCATGCAGTCTCCCTCCTCTGGCTCAGGCCCGGCCACCGAAGCCGAGCGCGCGCAGCATGCGTCGCCAGACTCCGTCCGGTGTGTCCAACGGCTGGAACGGCACCTCCTCGCCGAGCAAGCGCGCGGCGATATCGCGAAACGCTTGACCGGCCCGCGAGTGGGGATCGAGCGCGACCGGCTCGCCCCGGTTGGTCGCCGTGACGATCGTCTCGTCGGCCGGTACCACGCCGATGAGCGGGATAGCCAGGATCTCCAGGACGTCCTCGACCGAGAGCATGTCACCCCGCCGGACCAGTTCCGGATCGATCCGGTTGACGATGAGCCGCGGGGGCGGGAGCTCGGCTGCCTCGACCAGCCCGACGATGCGGTCGGCATCGCGCACGGCGGAGACTTCCGGATTGGTGACGACGAGCACCTCGTCGGCACCGGCGATCGCGTTGCGGAAGCCGCGCTCGATCCCCGCTGGTGAGTCGATCAGGACGAAGTCGAACTGTTGGCGCAGTTCCTGGCAAAGCGCCTGCATCTGTTCCGGCGAGACCGCTTCCTTGTCGCGGGTCTGGGCGGCCGGGATGAGCGCCAGGTTGGTCAGCCGCTTGTCGCGGATCAGAGCCTGGCGCAACCGGCAACGGCCCTCCACGACGTCGACGATGTCGTAGACGATCCGATTCTCGAGTCCCAACACGATGTCCAGGTTGCGCAACCCGATATCGGCGTCGACCAGCACGACCGCTTTGCCGCGGGCAGCCAGTGCCGCCCCCACGTTGGCCGTCGTGGTCGTCTTGCCGACCCCTCCCTTGCCCGAGGTGATGGTGATGACCCGGCCGTTGCGATCCTGCTGTTCCTCCACCGCACCCCTCCTCCTGGCACACGACCAGGCTAGCGTCGTTCGATCCGCCAGGGCTCGATCACGATCTGCCCATCGACCACCCGTGCCAAGGCTGGCGCGTCCAAGAGTTGCCCACCGCGATCGGGAGCACGGGCCACCAGGTGAGCGATCCGCAGCTGCATCGGTGCCAGGCGGAGCGCTGCGATGACAGCCTCGGTATCGCCGCGGCGACCAGCGTGGACCGTTCCACGCACCACGCCCCAGACCAGGACGTCTCCGCCGGCGACCACCAGCGCGCCCGGGTTGACGTCGCCGATCAGGACGAGATGCCCCTCGGCCTCGACCGACATGCCGGAGCGGAGCGTCCGGCGGACGTAGGTCGCGCTCCCGTCGAGGGCCTCTTCGCTGCCCGGCTCGATCAGGCGCAAGCGGCGGGCTGGTTCGGCGGTCTCTGTACGGAATCCCCAGCGCTCCAGCCGCTCGCGTACGTCACTGGTGGCGGCACCGATCGCCTGGATCCGGACCCCGTGACGATCGAGGAGCTGCTGGAGCGCACAGATCTCGTCCAGGACCGGCTCCCGTTCGGAAAAGTCGAGCGTCAGGGCGGCACCGCGGAAGAAGCTGGACCGTGCCTCGAGGAGGTCGCGGACCTGCTCGAGCACGACCGCGAGGGGGGTAGCGTGCGGCAACAGGAGGCGGACGCCGTCCTGGGTTCCGCGTACGCGGACCGTCGCTCGCGCTCGCTCGTCGTCCAACATCGCCTACCCTCTCGCTCCTGTTTCCGGGCTGATCCGTCCGAAATAGGTCGCCAGGATCCGGTCAGCGACCGGGACAGCGAAGGTCGCGCCCTCTCCACCATCGCGGATCAGGACGAGCACCAGCACCGCTGGATCGTCGTAGGGAGCGAAGGCAGTGAACCAGGCATGCGCCTTCTTGTAGCGCCCGTTCTCCGCCTCGCCGTACTCGGCTGTCCCCGTCTTGCCGGCGATCGGGATGTCGTCTCCTGTCAGCACGAACTTTCCTTTCGCCGTCCCATCGGTGACGGTGCGGCGCATACCGCGCCGGACCGTCTCGAGATGCTCGGGCGCAATCGCCAGTTGCCGCGCCGCTTCCGGCTCGAACCGCCGGACCACTCGCCCACTCGCGTCGCGCAGTTCGCGGACGATCCGCGGCCGATAGTAGGTCCCCCCATTGGCGATGGCAGCCAAGGCACAGGCCAGCTGCAACGGCGTGCAGGCCAGGTGTCCCTGGCCGATGGAGACGTTTATAGTATCTCCGACCGACCAGTACTCCCGCAACGTCTGGAACAGCCAGCGCGGGTTCGGCACCAGACCGTCGGCTTCGCCGGCGAGCTCGATACCGGTCGGTTGCCCGAAGCCGAACACCTGTCGCAAGTAGTGCTCGATCCGCTCGATCCCGAGTCCGGTGAAGTAGTGCTTGGTCGGGTCGCCGGGGATGTAGTAATGGAGCGGCTCGCTGCCGCCTTCCGGCGTTTGGCCAGGCGCGCCGACGTTGTAGAAGAACACGTTGCAGGACTGGGCGATCCCGTCGAGGACGTCGACCTCACCGTGCCCGCTGGCCAGCCAGCAGACGTAGGTGTTGCCGCCTGCCTCGTCCCAGACGGTCGGCACGCGGATCGCTCCCCGGCAGGTGAAGGTGCTCTGCTGGGTGATCACTCCTTCCTGCAGCGCTGCGCAGGCGAGAAGCGGCTTGACGGTCGAGCCGGGCGGGAACTCGCCGCTGATCGCGTAGTTGACCAGCGGGTGGAAGGGGTCGTCGAGGAGCGCCTGGTATTCTGCCTGGGTCAGTCCGTACACGAACTTTTGATTGTCATAGGTCGGCAGGGAGACCAGCGCCAGGATCTCGCCCGAGCGCGGATCGAGCACGATGGCCACGCCCGATCCGACCGGATCGCGTCCTTTTTCGCGGGCAGCGCGATCGGCCGCGCGGATCCCTTCGGCCAGTGCCGCGGTGACCGCCTTTTGTAGCGTCGAGTCGATGGTCAGCACCACGGTGAGTCCCGGGACCGGCTCGCGTCGCCGCTCGACCAGTTCGCCGACGATCGCGTTGCGGGCATCGACCTGGACCCAGCGTCCCCCGTGCTGACCGCGCAGGGCGGTCTCCATCGCCTGCTCGACCCCACCGCGTCCGACGCGGTCGTCGGGACGATACGGGTTGGCCGGGCTATCGCTGCCCGCTGCCTCGTATTCTTCCTTGGTGATCGGTCCGACATAACCTAGGATGTGCGCGAACTCCGGCCCTGCCGGGTACTCGCGGACGAGCTTCTCGTCGCTGACGCGGATCCCGGGGAGAGCGGTCGGATTGGCCGCCAGGGTCAGCGCGAGATCGCGCGGGATGTCGTCGGCGAGCACGACTGGCACGGCGCTCCCCGCGGCCGCCTGTGCCAGGTAATCGAACCGGTTGAGGACATGGACCCCCGGGAGGCGCTTGGCTTCCTGGCGCAGGATCGAGGCTTCCTCCGGGCGGAGCTTCTCGCGTACGATGACATACTTGCGGTCCTTGGGGGCGGACAAGACGAGTCCCGCCAGGTCAGCGCCGGGCACGCCGAGCACCGTGCCCAGTGCGTCGAGAACCGCCCGCTCCTCACCGGGTGGCAGCGCTGGCCGATGCACGACCAGGACATCGTCCAGCCCCAGGGCGGCGACGAGTTGGTCCCGCACCTGCTGGTACGTTGCCTCGTCGTCGGGGAGTTCGTCGGGGACGAGCCAGACGGTCCAGCTCCGTCGGTTCCGGGCGAGCACGGTGCCGTTGCGGTCGACGATGAGCCCGCGTGGGGCGCGCAACGGTTCGAAGCGCACCATGCTGCCCTGAGCAGCTGCCTGGTAGCGCGGGCGCTCGCGCAGCTGCATGATGCCGAGCTTGGCCAGGACTGCGCCGAAGCCGAGCACCATCGCGCCGCGCAGCAGGAACACGCGTCGCGTCAGCCGCTCCTCGCGCGTCGGTTCCGGTTCTTCCGGTGGCGCGATCGATTTCGGCGCGGGGAGATCGAGGCCGCGCCGGGCCGGCTTAGTGCGCACGCCCGACCCCCAGACGTCCAGCGAGCAGGATGATGCCGTAGACCAGCGGGACGGCGATCAGGTTGAGGATGCCGACCAGCATGGCGGTCACCCCCGCGTCCAACCAAGCTTCCCAGCGAGCTGGCCAGTGGACGAGGAGCAGGATCGCTCGGTAGGCCAGCGTGAGTCCCCCCACGAGCCCCATGAGCGGGAGCAGGGCGCTCCGGTAGATGCTCCGCCGTGCGGCCGTTCCGGCCAGCACGGCCGGGGTCAGCGCCAGCACGTGCCCACCGAGCGGGCTGGCCGCCAGCAGATCGAGCGCCAGCCCCCCTATCGCTGCCCAAAGGAATCCGGCGCGCATCCCTTCCAGTGCGCTGGCGACCAGGACGACTCCCAGCACGAGATCGGGGAACAAGCCGAACGGCGTGACGCGCGGCAGGACGAGCACTTCCAGCGCAGCTGCCCCGAAGAGGAAGATCGTGATCATGATCTGCTGCACTGCGCTCCACCCCTGCGCCGGTCTCACGCCAATCGTACCACGCCTGCCTCAGGCTCCCGGCGGGCGAGCCGTCTGGAGGACGCGGATCTGCGCGTCTGCTCCCGGCATGCCGCTTCGCTCCAGCGCCTGGATCGTCTGCTCGACCGGATAGGGAACGCGCTGAAAGCGGGCGCTCCAGTTCGTCCCGTTCCACTCCAGGAGCGCGTAGGCTGCGCGCTGGTCGCCATCGAAGGGGAGACCGACACTGCCCACCGCGACGACCAGCCGGTTCTCGATCTGCCAGCGGGCTTGCTGGTGGATGTGCCCGTAGGCGAGCGCTGCTCCACCGCTCTCGTCGAGCAGCCCGCGCAGTCGCTCGGGCGGGGCATCGAGCGGGACGACGGGATGCGGGCTGAACGGTGTGGCATGGACGATGACCAAGGCCGCGCCGGTCGGTGCGGGGACGACGAAGCGGAGCGGCAACGAGGCGAGATAGTCGATCTGCTCGCTGCGCAGTCGCTCGGCACACCAGGCATACCGAGCAGCGAGGGCAGGGTTGGCCAAATGGTCGAGGCGAGGGTCCTCGACCGGTGTGGCGGGCGGACGGCCCGTCGCGGCCGCGACCAGAAACTCGTCGGTGTTGCCGCGGACGGCCGGAATACTACGCTGGCGGATGAAGTCGATGCATTCGGCTGGCCACGGGCCGCCGAAGGCGACGTCACCGGCCATCACGACGAGGTCAGGCGAGTCCTGTTCGATGGCCTCGAGGACCGCCTCGAGCGCTGGCAGATTCCCGTGCGTATCGGACAGAACGGCGACGCGCATGCCTCACCCTCCTCGCGGTGTTCCTTGTTCCAGACGATCCTACTGCGTCCAGTGCCGGCAACGGGCAGAATAGACCGGGGAAGGGAAAGCGCGCACCGGAGAGAGGAGCCCGAGCATGGAACCAGCTCAGCGGATGCCTGCGGAAGGGCGGCAGCGCGTCGTGATCGCTCGCGTCGTGCCGGAACTGGACTGTGGGCGCTTTCCGGTGAAGCGGATCGTGGGCGACGAGTTCATCGTGGAGGCGGACATCTTCGCCGATGGACACGACGAGTTGGCCGCCGTGCTGCGCTATCGGGCGCCTGGCGAGAGCTGCTGGCGCGAGGTTCCGATGACCTTCCTCGGCAACGACCGCTGGCGGGCCAGTTTCTGGCTCACCGAACTCGGTCTCTGGGACTATACCGTCCTCGCCTGGATCGATCGTTTCGCGACCTGGCAGCGGGATCTCCGCAAGCGGGTCGAGGCGGGACAGGACGTGCGCATCGACCTCCTGATCGGAGCTGAGCTCCTGGAGTCGATCGCCAGCGCGGCGACCGATCCGGACGCTGCGTCTTTCCGTGTCATCGCTGCACGGCTACGCAGCGATCCGGACGCGATCGAGCTGGCGCTGGATCCGGAGCTCGCTGAGCGGGCTCGCGGCTGCGATCCACGCCCGTTCGCCAGCGAGTATCCGCGGGTGCTGCGCGTGATGGTCGATCGCGAGCGAGCGCGCTTCAGTACCTGGTACGAACTGTTCCCGCGGTCCTGCGCGCCGGAGCCGGGGCGTCACGGTACGTTCCGCGACTGCGAGGCCTGGCTTCCCCATATCGCCGAACTCGGCTTCGATGTCCTCTATCTGCCCCCCATCCACCCGATCGGTCGCACGCACCGCAAGGGGAAGAACAACAGCCTGGTTGCCGGTCCGGACGACCCCGGCAGCCCCTGGGCGATCGGGAGCGAGGAGGGCGGGCACGATGCCATCCATCCGCAGCTCGGGACGCTGGAGGATTTCCGGCGTTTCGTGACCCGGGCGCGCGACGTCGGGATCGAGGTCGCGCTCGATCTCGCCTTCCAGTGCTCGCCGGATCATCCTTACGTGCGCGAGCATCCTGAATGGTTCCGCCGTCGACCGGACGGAACGATCCAGTACGCCGAGAATCCGCCCAAGAAATACCAGGACATCTATCCCTTCGACTTCGAGTCGCCGGCCTGGCGAGAACTTTGGCTCGAGCTCTTGCGGATCGTCCGCTTCTGGATCGAGCAGGGGATCCGCATCTTCCGGGTCGACAACCCGCACACCAAGCCGTTCGCCTTCTGGGAGTGGCTGATCGCCGAGATCAAGCGTGACTATCCGGAAACGATTTTTCTCTCCGAGGCGTTCACGCGACCGAAGGTCATGTACCACCTGGCCAAGCTCGGCTTCACCCAGTCCTATACCTACTTCGCTTGGCGGAACACCAAGGCGGAACTGGAAGCCTACTTCACCGAGTTGACCCAGACCGAGGTACGCGAGTTCTTCCGTCCCAATCTCTGGCCCAATACACCGGATATCCTGACCGAGTATCTGCAGACCGGTGGTCGGCCAGCCTTCCTCATCCGGCTCATCCTGGCGGCGACGCTCGGTGCCAGCTACGGGATCTACGGACCACCCTACGAGCTCTGCGAGGCGACGCCGCTGGCCCCGGGGAGCGAAGAGTACCTGAACTCGGAAAAGTACGAGATCCGGCATTGGAAGCTCGATTCGCCTCACTCTATCGCGCCGGTCATTGCCCGCGTCAACCGGATCCGGCGCGAAAACCCCGCACTGCAACAGGACTGGACGCTGCGGTTCCATCCGGTGGACAACGACGAGCTGATCGCCTATTCCAAAACGAGCCCCGATCGGCAGAACGTCATCGTCACGGTCGTCAATCTCGACCCGCACCATCGCCATGCTGGCTGGGTCACGCTCGACCTGGTATCGCTCGGTCTAGTAGCCGAGACACCGTACCAGATGCACGACTTGCTGACCGGCGAGCGCTATCTCTGGCATGGGGCCCGCAACTATGTCGAGCTCGATCCGCACGTCATGCCGGCACACATCTTTCTCGTCCGTCGGCGCGTGCGCTCGGAACAGGACTTCGAATACTACGAGTGAGGTGCGTCCATGGCCGTCAGGCTGGCTGAACGTCGTCGCCCCGCACCCGTGAGCCAACTTGCCGATGATCCGCTCTGGTACAAGGACGCGATCATCTACGAGCTGCATGTCCGTGCCTTTTATGACAGCAACGGCGATGGAATCGGTGATTTTCCTGGGCTCACACAGAAGCTCGACTACCTCGAAGATCTGGGAATCACGGCAGTCTGGCTGCTTCCCTTCTATCCGTCCCCACTCCGCGACGATGGCTACGATATCGCGGACTATACCGACGTCCACTCGTCCTACGGGACCTTGCGCGATGTCAAGGAATTCATCCGGGAGGCGCATCGGCGAGGCATCCGGGTCATCACCGAGCTGGTGCTGAATCACACCTCGGACCAGCATCCCTGGTTCCAGCGTGCGCGCCGTGCCGCTCCGGGTTCGGTCTGGCGCAACTTCTACGTGTGGAGCGAGACGCCGGAGAAATACAAGGAAGCTCGCATCATTTTCAAGGATTTCGAAACCTCCAACTGGGCATGGGATCCGGTCGCCAAGGCCTATTACTGGCACCGTTTCTACTCGCATCAACCGGATCTCAATTACGACAATCCGGCGGTTCGACGCGCGATCCTCCGCGTCGTCGATTTCTGGATGCGGCTCGGCGTGGACGGCATGCGGCTGGACGCCGTCCCCTATCTCTACGAGCGCGAGGGGACGAACTGCGAGAATCTACCAGAAACCCACCAGTTCCTGAGGGAACTCCGGCGCTACATCGACGCGCGGTACCCGAACCGGATGCTGTTGGCCGAGGCGAACCAGTGGCCGGAGGATGCGGTCGCCTACTTCGGCAACGGTGACGAGTGTCACATGGCCTTCCACTTCCCGCTCATGCCGCGCCTCTTCATGGCGATCCGCATGGAAGACCGATTCCCGATCGTCGACATCCTCTCCCAGACGCCGCCGATTCCGGAAACCGCGCAATGGGCGCTCTTCTTGCGCAACCACGACGAGCTGACGCTGGAAATGGTGACGGACGAAGAACGCGACTACATGTATCGCGTCTATGCTCGCGACCCGGTCGCACGCATCAATCTCGGGATCCGTCGCCGCTTGGCCCCCTTGCTCGGCAACAACCGGCGACGGATCGAGCTCATGAACGGCCTGCTTTTCTCGCTCCCCGGGACGCCGGTCATCTATTACGGTGACGAGATCGGCATGGGGGACAACATCTACCTGGGCGACCGCAACGGTGTCCGTACCCCCATGCAGTGGAGCGCGGACCGCAATGCTGGTTTCTCCACCGCACCGCGCCAGCGACTCTACCTCCCGGTGATCGTCGATGCCGAGTATCACTACGAAGCGGTCAACGTCGCGGCCCAGCAGGCGAACCCGCATTCTCTCCTTTGGTGGATGAAGCGCCTGATCGGACTGCGCAAGCAGTTCAAGGCCTTCGGCCGCGGCTCCTTCGAGTTCATCCCGGTCGAGAACCGCAAGGTCCTGGCCTATGTCCGTCGGTACGAGCAGGAAACGATCCTGGTCGTCGCCAATCTCTCCCGCTTCGTCCAGTGGGCGGAACTCGATCTCTCCGCTTATCGAGGGCTGGTGCCGGTCGAGCTGTTCGGCCGCATCGAGTTTCCGCTGATCGGCGACGATCCGTATCGTGTCATGCTGGGCCCGCACAGCTTCTATTGGTTCAGTCTCGAGCGACCGCGGGCTGGCGAGGAACCGGTGGAGATCACGACGAGCGAGCTTCCACTCGTCCCAGTGCGCGAGCGTGAAGGGATCCTGGAACTGGGGATCGGGCAGCGCGCGCTCGAGGAGATCCTGCCGCGTTACCTGCGCCAGCGACGCTGGTTCGCTGGAAAGGCCCGGCGGATCAAGGAGGCCCGTATCAGCGAGCAGGTCCCACTGGTGGCCGGGGAATCACCAGCGACTCTCGTTCTGGTCACAGTCGAGTACACCGAGGGTGATCCGGAGCAGTACGTCTTGCCGCTGGCGCTCGCCCGGAGTGAGCGAGCCAATGAGATCGTCGAGCGCACGCCCCATGCGGTCATCGCGCGCGCGTTGGTCGAGGGGAGCGAGGCCCTGCTCGTCGATGCCCTAGCGGAGCCGGCCTGTGTGCGCAGTCTGATCGAGCAGATCGGTCGTCGGCGCCGCTTCCGCGGCGAGCATGGCGTCATCGCGAGTCAGCCGACAGCCGCCTTCCGCCGCTTGGTTCGACCCGACACGCCGCTCCCGGAGCCGGTACTCAGTCGTGCCGAGCAGAGCAATACGACTGCCATCTTTCCGGATCGTGTGCTCTTCAAGCTGTATCGGCGGGTCGAAGCGGGGCCGAATCCGGAGCTGGAGATGGAGCGCGTACTCAGCGAACGACTCGGCTTCCCACACGTGCCGCCGTTGGCCGGAAGCCTGGAGTACCAGCCAGCGCACGGTGAGCCGATGACGCTGGGGATCGTGCTCGGCTACGTGCCGAACGAAGGGGATGCCTGGCAGTACACGCTCGACGAACTGGCCGGCTTTCTCGAGCGCGCCCTGGCCTACAGCGAGGATCCTCCCTCGCTCCGGCTCGATGTCGCGTCGCTCCTCGATTTGTCTGGCCAGACCCCACCGACGATGGTCTACGAGCTCATCGATACCTTCGTGGAAGCCGTGCGCTTGCTCGGTCAGCGGACGGGAGAGCTGCACTGTGCACTGGCCAGCGTGACTGACGACCCAGCCTTCGCGCCGGAACCGTTCTCCATGCTCTACCAGCGCTCGCTCTATCAGGCAATGCGCAGTCACCTCCTGCAGACGCTCGCTTTGCTGCGTCAGCAGCTGGCGAGCCTCCCGGCCTCTACCCGCGAGCAAGCGGAAGCGGTGCTCCAGCGCGAGCGCGAGATCGTGCAGGTCTACCAGAAGCTCCTCCAAAAGCTCTTACCCGCGCAGCGGACCCGCTGTCACGGCGACTATCACCTCGGGCAGGTCCTCTATACCGGCAGGGACTTCGTCATCATCGACTTCGAAGGAGAGCCAGCGCGCCCGCTCAGCGAGCGGCGGCTGAAGCGGTCGCCGTTGCTGGATGTGGCGGGGATGCTCCGCTCCTTCCACTATGCTGCCTCGGCGACGCTGCTCGAGCAGCAGCAACGTGGCTTGCTGTCCGATCTCGCTCGGGCGGAGACTTGGCTGCGCTTCTGGTACGGCTGGGTCTCGGCAGTCTTCTTGCAAGGCTACCTAGAAACGATCGGCTCGACGGCGCTCGCTCCGACCGATCCCAAGGACCTGGGGGTGCTGCTCGAGGCGTACCTCATGGACAAGGCGATCTACGAGATCCGCTACGAGCTCGGCCATCGCCCCGACTGGCTGGCTATCCCGCTGCGCGGTGTCCTCGAGCTCGTACGGGCGCGGGAGGGGAGCGTATGACGACGCGCCAGGCCTTGCACCAGCTGGCGCGCGAGGCGGGTATCCAGTTGGCGTATCGCGATCTCGCTGGACAGCGTCAGGTGGCGAGCGATGAGGCCCTGCTCGCTGTTCTGCGCGCGCTGGGTTTTCCCATCCGCACGCCGGAGGAGGCGCCGACCTTGCTCGCGGAGTGGCGGCAGGCACGGCTGGCCCGTCGGTGCGAGCCGGTCCAGGTGTGGCGAGCCGGCCGCGGTACGCCGCGGCTCCAGCTCATGCTTCCCGCGTTCCAGGAAGGGCGTTTCGAGATCGTCGTCCAGTGCGAAGATGGAGCGGTGCTGGAACTGATACCAGCTGAGCGATACTGGTCGCAGGACCAGGCCGGGCAGTCCGACACCCCCGCGCTGTCTGGCTATCGGGTCGAACTCGCTCTGCCGCACGAGCTCCCTCTCGGCTACCATGAGGTGGCGATCCGCTGTCCGGATGGCCAGGAAGCGCGGACGCTGCTCGTCGTCCGTCCACCGACGGTGGCGTTGCCTCGCGCGGTCGGGATCGAACGGACGTGGGGGAACTTCCTGCCGCTCTACGCGCTCTGGCGCGACGAGCCGGGTGACGGCGCGACCTACCGGCGACTCGGCGAACTCGTCGCCTGGACGCGGGAACGCGGTGGGGAATTCGTCGGAACGCTCCCGCTGCTCCCGACTTTCTTGGGCGAGCGCCCGTACGACCCGAGCCCCTATGCACCGGTCAGTCGGCTCTTCTGGAGCGAGTTCTTCGTCGATCCAGGCTGGTCTCCCTTTCCCGAATTGGTGAGGGCGGGCCAGTTGGCAGTGTCTGGGAATGAGCAGGGGACTCGGTTCGTCGATTACCGGACGACCTGGCGGGAGCGCTTCCAGGCGCTGGCGGTGCTGGCGCGGGAGGTCGCTCGGCACGAGCGGATGCGGAGCGAGGTGGAAGCGTGGCTGGCCCAGCGGCCGCTCGTTCCGGACTACGCCCGCTTCCGCGCAGCGGTCGACCAGGGTGAGCGCCTGCCCTCGCCTCGCCAGCACCACGAACAGGACCAGGATCTGGCTGAGGCCGCGTGGATCTATGCGGTCGCCCAGTGGCTCGCGAACCAGCAGCTGGCTGCCGTGGGCAGGGAGCGACTGTACCTGGATCTTCCGCTCGGTGTGCACCCGGAAGGGTTCGATGTGTGGTATTGGCCGGAACTCTTCGCTCAGGGGGTCAGCGCTGGTGCCCCGCCCGATCCCTTCTTCGCTGGGGGGCAAGTGTGGGGCTTTCCGCCGCTGCATCCGGAGCGGATACGAGAGGACGGCTATCGCTACCTGCGAGCGGTGCTGGCCCATCACCTGCAGGCAGCGCGCCTGCTCCGGATCGATCACGTGATGGGTTTCCACCGACTCTACTGGGTGCCGGCCGGAGCGAGTGGGCGCGAAGGGGTCTACGTCCGGTATCCGGCCGAGGAGTTCTACGCGATCCTGGCGATCGAAAGCCAGCGTGCTGGTTGTGCCGTCGTCGGGGAAGATTTGGGCACGGTGCCGTGGACGGTTCGCCGAGCGATGCGCCGAAATGGCCTGCTCCGCATGTACGTGCTGCCGTTCGAGCGCCGGGACGGTCGGTTCACCGAGCCGCTGCCCGATGTCGTGGCGAGTCTGGTGACCCATGATCTGCCACCGTTCGCCGCGCTCTGGGAGGAGTGGGGGCCAGAGATCCAGGAAGCGGTGCTCGGCTGGCTGGCCGAGCGTGGTTGGCTACCCGAGCCAGAAAGCGATCGCCGAGCGGCGGCTCTGCTCGGCATGCTCCGCTTCCTGGCCGAGAGTCCCGCAGCGGTCGTGGTGGTCAACCTGGAGGACCTCTGGTTCGAGCGGGAGCCACAGAACCGGCCCGGAACGGGGCTGGAAATGCCGAACTGGCGGCGCCTAGCCCGCCTCGGCTCGGCGAGCTTCGCTCGTGACCCGTTCGTCACGCGTGCGCTCGCCATCGTCGATACGGCACGGAAGGGAGGAGCGGGATGACTGGTCGATCAGTGGGCCCGGCGTGCCATGATCGCTCGCTGCTGACGGAGCACGATGTCTACTTGTTCAACGAAGGAACATGGCTCCGGGCCTACGAGAAAATGGGCGCTCATCCCTGTGTGCTCGACGGCGAGGAAGGAGTCTTCTTCGCGGTCTGGGCACCGAATGCCGAGCGCGTCTCCGTGGTGGGCGACTTCAACGATTGGACACCGGGCAAGCATCCGCTCGCTCCTCGTGGCTCTTCCGGCATCTGGGAGGGGTTCATCCCGGGACTCGGCCCGGGAGCCCGCTACAAGTACCACATCGTTTCCCGCTATCATGGCTACCAGGTTTTCAAGGCGGATCCGTATGGTTTCCGGCATGAATGTCCACCCGGTACCGCCTCGATCGTCTGGGATCTCACCTACGAGTGGCAGGACGACGACTGGATGCGACGGCGCGGGCGAGCTAATGCCCTGGATGCGCCGATGCAGATCTACGAGGTGCACCTCGGGTCCTGGATGCGGGTCCCGGAAGAAGGGAACCGCTGGCTGACGTATCGAGAAATCGCTCCCACGCTCGCGGAGCACGTGCAGCGCATGGGCTTCACGCACGTCGAGTTCTTGCCGGTGATGGAGCATCCCTTCTACGGTTCGTGGGGTTACCAGATCACCGGTTACTTCGCGCCGACGGCGCGCTACGGCACTCCCCAAGATTTCATGGCGCTCGTCGATGCGCTGCACCAGCAGGGAATCGGGGTGATCCTGGACTGGGTTCCCTCCCACTTTCCCACTGACGAGCACGGACTCGTCTTTTTTGACGGGACCCACCTCTACGAGCACGCTGACCCGCGCAAGGGGTTCCATCCGGACTGGCACTCCGCGATCTTCAACTACGGGCGCAACGAAGTACGCACGTTCCTGTTGTCCAGTGCGATGTTCTGGCTGGACCGCTACCATGCCGACGGACTGCGCGTCGATGCAGTGGCCTCCATGCTCTATCTCGATTACTCGCGCGGCCCAGGCGAGTGGATTCCCAACGAGTACGGTGGGCGCGAGAACCTGGAAGCGATCGCCTTTCTGCGTCGCCTGAACGAGGAGATTTATCGGCATTATCCCGATGTCCAGACGATCGCTGAGGAATCGACTGCCTGGCCGATGGTCTCCCGGCCGACCTACGTCGGTGGGCTGGGCTTCGGGCTGAAATGGGACATGGGATGGATGCACGATACGTTGCTCTACTTCAGCCGCGACCCGATCTATCGGAAATACCACCATCACGAACTGACGTTCAGGATGCTCTATGCCTTTACGGAGAACTTCGTGCTTCCTCTCTCGCACGACGAGGTGGTGCACGGGAAGGGCTCGCTCATCGCCAAGATGCCCGGTGACGATTGGCAGAAGTTCGCCAATCTGCGACTCCTCTATGGTTACCAGTACACCCAGCCTGGCAAGAAGCTCCTCTTCATGGGGGCAGAGTTGGCTCAGTGGCGGGAGTGGGATCACGAGACGAGTCTCGACTGGCATCTCTTGGAGTACGCGCCCCATCGAGGGATCCAACGGTGGCTCGCTGATCTGAACCGACTCGCGCGCCGCGAACCCGCGCTCCACGAGCGCGATGTTTGGCCCGACGGGTTCGAGTGGATCGACTGTAACGATGCCGAAAACAGCGTCCTCGTCTACGTGCGCAAGAGCCGCGACCCAGCGGACACCCTGCTGATCGTCTGCAACTTCACCCCCGTGCCGCGACAGAACTACCGTGTCGGTGCGCCGGCTCCCGGTTTTTGGCGGGAGCTCCTCAACAGCGATGCCCGCGAGTACGGGGGGAGCGGCTGGGGCAATTTGGGTGGTGTGGAGACCGTGCCGGTTCCCTGGCATGGCCGACCGTACTCGCTGGTCCTCACCCTGCCGCCGCTCGCGATCCTGATCTTCAAGCGTGCCACCGAGGGGAGCGTCCGGTGAGGTACGTCTGCATTCATGGCCACTTCTATCAACCACCACGGGAGAATCCCTGGTTGGAGGTGGTCGAACTCGAAGACAGCGCCTATCCGTACCACGATTGGAACGAGCGGATCACCGCCGAGTGTTATGGACCGAACGCGTGGTCGCGGATCCTCGATGCTCGTGGTCGGATCACGCGCATCGTCAACAACTATGCTTGGATCAGCTTCGACTTCGGCCCGACGCTCCTCTGGTGGCTCGAGCGGGCTGCTCCCGAGGTCTACCAGGCGATTTTGGAGGCAGACCGACAGGGGAGCCAGCGGTTCGGGGGGCATGGCCCAGCCATCGCCCACCCCTATCACCACGTCATCTTGCCTCTGGCGAACGCGCGCGATCGGCGCACCGAGCTGCTTTGGGGTATCCGGGACTTCACGTACCGTTTCGGGCGACGGCCAGAAGGGATCTGGTTACCCGAAACGGCGGTCGACCTCGCAACTCTGGAAGTCGTCGCGGAATTGGGCATCACGTTCACCATCTTGGCACCCCACCAGGCAGCTGCCGTGCGGCCGCCCGGGTTCTCCGGCTGGCAAGACGTGTCCGGTGGGCGCGTGGAAACGACACGACCCTACCGTGTGACGCTCCCGTCTGGCCGCGAGTTGGTCGTCTTTTTCTATGACGGTGCGATCGCGCGCGATGTCGCCTTCGGTGACCTGCTGCAGGACGGGCGGCGACTGGCAGCCCGCCTACTGGCAGCAGCCAGCGATACGGTCGATCGCCTCGCGCATATCGCGACCGATGGCGAAACGTACGGTCACCATCACCGGTTCGGTGACATGGCCTTGGCGGCGGCGATCGCGGCGCTGCGGGCCGAGCGCGATGCGCGAGTGGTGACGTACGGTGCCTATCTGGCTGCGCACCCGGCGACCTGGGAAGCGCAGATCGTCGAGGAGACCTCGTGGAGCTGTGCCCACGGGATCGAGCGCTGGCGCAGCAACTGTGGCTGCCAGACCGGTGCCCATCCGGGCTGGACGCAGGAATGGCGCGCGCCGCTGCGGGCTGCGCTCGACTGGCTGCGCGATACCATCGCGCCGCTGTACGAGCGGTACCTGGGGACACTGCTCCGCGATCCGTGGGCTGCTCGCGACGATTACATCGAAGTCGTGCTCGATCGCTCCCCGGAGAATGTCCAGCGCTTCTTGGAGCGTTGGCAGGTGCGCGCGCTCCAACCGGACGAACAGGTTCGCGTGCTGGAAGCTTTGGAACTCCAGCGGCATGCGCTCCGCATGTACAGCAGCGATGCCTGGTTTTTCGACGAGCTCTCCGGGCTGGAGACGGTCCAAGCCTTGCAGTCGGCAGCGCGCGCGATTCAGATCGCCGAAGAACTGTTTCAGGTTCCCCTCGAACAGGAATTCGTCGAGCGGCTGGCCCGAGCTCCCAGCAACCTGCCGCAGTACCAGAATGGCCGCGGTGTCTGGGAGCGCCTGGTGCGTCCAGCGCGTGTCGAGCTAGCCAACGTGGCAGCGCACTATGCCTTGAGTGCGCTCTTCGAGGATTATCCGGAGCGTGCGGCGATCGGCTGTTATGAGGTGGAGCGCCTGGAGGGAACCGCTCAACGCGCGGGACGAGCCCATCTCTACGTGGCGCGAGTTCGCGTCCGCTCCTGCTTGACAGGGCGGCAGCAGGCCTTCGTGACAGCAGCACTGCACCTCGGTGAGCACAACTTGGTCGGTGGGGTCGAGCCGGACGGAACGCCAGAACGCTACCGGCAAGTTCTCGCTGCGGTGATCGAACCGTTCGCTCGCGCCGATCTGGCGGAGACGGTTCGGGCTCTCGATCGCGTCTTCGGTCATGCCGCGTATTCGCTCCGTTCGTTGTTCAAGGACGAGCAGCGCAAGCTGGTCGACGTCATCTTGACCTCGACGCTCGCCGAGGCCGAAGAGCTCTATCGGCA
>DAOTYK010000085.1:0-4152 GCA_034434855.1 Thermomicrobium sp. | reverse complement strand
GGCGGTACCAGCCGGTCAGGATGCGGCGAGAGGAACGGATCGATCAGGACGATTCGGCCCGATCCCGCCAGCGCGACGCTCGCTTGCCCGAGCCACACGATCCCGAGCGAGTCGCGTCGCTGCGCCAGCCGCTGGAGAACCGCTGCGACCCCCTCCATCGTCCGCCTCTCATCCGCGTTCCGCTTGCCGTCGGTGCCACTCTTCGGCGAAAAGATTGAAAAAGACGCGTCGCCGCGGATACTGGGCGACCACGCTGTGATCCAAGTGCACGCCCAAGCCCGGCCCTTGCGGCAGCGGAAAGTAGCCATCGACGACGTCGGGAACCCCTGGTGCCGCTGCCTTCACGTGTGCTTCGGCGAAGTCGTTGAAGTGTTCTTGGATCTTGAAGTTGGTCGTGCAGGCAGCCAGATGCAGGTTCGCAGCGGTTCCGACCGGTCCACACACATTGTGCGGCGCGACGAGAATATAGTACGCATCGGCCCAGGCAGCCAACTTCTTGGTCTCCAAGAGACCGCCGACGTGCGTGATGTCCGGCTGGATGATATCGGCTGCCTGGAGCTCGAAGAGCTCGCGAAAGTCGTACCGTGTGTGGATCCGCTCGCCGGTCGCCACCGGGATCCGCACCTGCTCGGCGACCTTCTTCAAGGCAGCCAGGTTGTGCGGCGGCACCGGCTCCTCGATCCAACTCGGTTGGTACGGCTCGAGGAGACGTGCCATTTCGATCGCCGTCGCCGGATTGAAGCGTCCGTGCATCTCGATCAAGATCTCGACCTCTGGCCCCACGGCATCACGCACGGCCTCGACCAAGGCGATCACACGCCGCTTCTCAGCGAGATCGAGCTCGTAGTACCCTGCACCGAACGGATCGAGCTTGAGCGCACGGTACCCGCGCTCCACCACCCGGCGCGCTGCCTCCGCGAACTGCTCCGGCGTCCGCTCCACCGTATACCAGCCGTTGGCATAGGCCTTGATCCGGTCCCGCACCGCACCACCCAACAGTTGATAGACGGGAAGACCGAGCGCTTTCCCCATGATGTCCCAGCAGGCGATCTCGATCGCCGCGATCCCTGACATCATCACGTAGTCGGGCCGGGCATAATCGTCACGCATCATGCGAAAGACCAGGTCCTCGATCTGAAACGGGTCGCGGCCGAGCACATGATTGGGAACCGCCTCGGCCAAGTAGCCCAACAAAGCGTCCGTGTGATTGAGCATCCGTGCCTCGCCGACCCCAGTGATCCCCTCGTCCGTGTGCACCTCGACGAAAGTCAGATTGCGCCAAGCTGTCCCGAGTACGTAGGTCTTGACATCGACGATGCGCACTGCTTGCTCCTCCCTTTCATGCAGCGACGCGCTGTCCCGTCGCCGCTCGCAGGACACGCTCCTCGGTCGCCTCGCCGCGCGCGAACTCGGCGACGATCCGCCCTCCGCTCATCACCAGAATCCGATGACTCATGCTCAGAATTTCGGGCAGTTCCGACGAGATCAAGAGGATGGCCATACCGGCCTCGGCTAACTCGGCGATCAGCGCATGGACATCGGCCTTCGCACCCACATCGATGCCACGCGTCGGCTCGTCCAGGATCAGCACCTTGGGATTCGTCGCCAGCGCCCGGGCGAGCACCACTTTCTGTTGATTACCGCCACTCAGGTTCAGCACCCGCTGTTCCAATGATGGCGTGCGGATGCGCAACCGATCGACGAAGGAACGCGCGAGTTCTTCCTCGTGTCGTCGCGAAGGGAAGCCAAAGCGAGCCAAGCGAGCGAGCACGGAGAGCGACACGTTCTCCCGAACGGACAGGATCGAGACGAGGCCTTCCAGTTTTCTGTCTTCTGGAACCAGGACTATCCCGTGCTGCACCGCCTCACGCGGGTTGCGGATCCGCGTCACACGCCCGTCTACCAGTATCTCCCCCGCGTCGATCGGATCCACTCCGAAAAGACAACGCGCTAACTCCGTTCGCCCCGCACCGACGAGCCCAGCGAGACCCACGATTTCCCCGGCCCGCACGGTCAAACTGACGTCGTACAAGACGCCAGTGCGCGTCAGTCCGCGCACCTCCAGCCGCGGGACCCCTGGACAGGAACGCACCTCGCGATAGTAAGCGGAGAGATCGCGTCCCACCATCATCTTGATGAGCCCGTCCCGCGTCGCCTGACCGATCGGCAGTGTCCCGATCACGCGTCCGTCCCGCAGGACCGTCACGCGGTCAGCTAGCGCAAACACCTCCTCCAGGCGATGCGAAATGTAGATGATCGCGACACCCTGCGCTCGCAAACCGCGCAGAATCTCGAAGAGCCTTGCCGTCTCCTGCAACGAGAGTGCACTCGTCGGCTCGTCCAAGATGAGAACCCGCACGTCCAGAGAAAGAGTCCGCGCGATCTCCACGAGCTGCTTCTGGGCGACACTGAGTCCCCGAACCGGCTCCTGCGGATCGATCGGTGCGCCGACGCGTGCCAGGACCTGCGCTGCCTCGTGCCAGACACGTGGCCAATCGACTGCTCCCGGCAGGCCAGATCGCTGGGGCAGACGTCCGAGAAAGACGTTTTCCCCGACGGAGAGCGCATCGATGACGCTGAGTTCCTGGTAAATGATTCCGATTCCATGCTCCAGCGCCTGGCGAGGGTCACTGAAACGAACTGGCCGCCCCTGCAGGAGAATTTCTCCCTCGTCCGGTTGGAGCGCGCCGGAAAGGATTTTCATGAGTGTCGACTTGCCTGCACCATTCTCTCCCACGACCGCGAGCACTTCTCCGGGAAAGACGGTCAACGAGACGCCCTCCAGGGCCACCACCCCCGGAAAGCGCTTCGTGATCTGGCGGGCTTCCAAGATCGGCTCAGCCATCTTTCGCCCCTTGCCCTCGGGAGAAGGGCCGGGGGAGTCCCCCGGCCCCTTCGTTTGGGCATCACTTCGTATAACTGTTCAGGTTTTCCTTTGTCACCACCGTCACACCCGTGTCGATGTTCTGGAACGGCGGCTTCGCTTTACCAGTCAGGATGTCGTAAGCCCACTGGACCGTCAGCACACCCATCTGGACCGGACGCTGGACCATGGTCGCCGCGATGATCCCCTCTTGGATCGCACGCTTGGTCTCCTCCAGGTCATCGAACGCCACAATCACTAGCTTGCCGATCCGATCTTGGAACTCGGGTGACTTGAGAACCTGCGCGAGCGTCGGCCCACCGGTCGCGCTCACACAGGCGATGCCGTTGAGATCCGGATGCGCCCGCAGCATCGCTTCGCTGACTGAAAGGCCCTTCTGCAAATCGTCATCCGTCGCCTGCACGTCGATGACCTGGATATTCGGGCCAACACCCTCCTTGAACCCTTCGATCCGCTGGTTCAGATTGAGCGCGCCGAGCCCACCGGTGATGATGCCCACCTTCCCCTGGCCGTTGAGCAGTTTGGCCATCGTCTCGCCCATCGTTTTGCCAGCAGCCTTGTTGTCGGTGCCGATGTACATCACCCGCTGGCTATCGGGCGAGTCGGCGTCGAAGGTCATCATGAGGATGCCTTGCTTCATCCCCTCGGCGATCACCGGTTCGACCGACTTCGGTTCGTTGGGTGAGATCGAGATCGCGTTGACCTTCTTCGAAATCAGGTCCTCGATGATCTTGACCTGCAAGGCTGGATCAGCTTGCTGCGGAGCGACGTACTCGAAGGTGACGCCCAGCTCCCGAGCCTTCTGTTCGCCTCCCTGCCGACAGTCCTCGAAGAAGGGATGGACGAGCTTGGGTACCATAGCGATCGTGATCTTCGTTCCCGGCGGAACGGTCGGGACCGATACAGCCATTGGAGCAGCGGTCGGTGTCGCCGGAGCTGCCGGCGTAGTCGCGGCAGCCGGAGCCGGTGTCGGCGTCGCCTGCCCACCGCCACAGGCATTCAACAGGGACAGCACTGCACCACCGACCAACATGCTGCGGAGCAGGTGCCGCCGCGTGACGGCTGTGCGTGGACGTCGAGCATCCATGACGACTCTCCTCCTTCACTCATGCCGTCCCGTGTCCTGATCGCCCGATCACCCGATGGATTGACGATCCACCCTATCCGCGCATGCACCTCCCTCCGGTGATCCGTCACCCGTCCGCCACAGCAGCTAGATGCCAGGGCGGTAGTTCCGGCTCCTCGCTTTCACGCGCCAGCTGGCGAGC
>DAOTYK010000084.1:0-3135 GCA_034434855.1 Thermomicrobium sp. | reverse complement strand
ACCGGTCTCGCTGACCGCCCCCAAAAGTTCCTTGGCGGTGAGCGTACTGATGGTTCCGCGCTGAACCAGTTCGATGAGCTGTCGCAACTGGCGTGGTTGGACCCCGACCTCGGAGATACCGCAGCCACGCTCGCGCATCAACGCGAACAGCTCGCCGGTGATCCAGTTCGCGGCCTCGCGTGCCAGCGTGCGGTCTTCGGCGACGCACGCCTCGAAGAAGTCAGCGACCGCGCGCTCTTCGGTCAGCAGTGCCGCTTCCTGCGGACCGAGTCCGTACTGGACCTGGAACCGCTCCCACCGAGCGAGCGGCAGTTCAGGCATGGCCGCACGGAGACGCGCCAGATCGCCCTCGGTGAGCAAGAGCGGCGGGAGGTCCGGTTCGGGAAAGTAGCGGTAGTCGTCCGGATACTCCTTCGCGCGCTGGGTGACCGTGATCCCTTGGTCCTCCAGCCAGCCCCGCGTCTCCTGGACGAGACGCTCGCCACGGCGAATCGCTGCCCGCTGGCGCTGTTCTTCGTACGCCAACGCGCGCTCGACCGAGCGGAAGCTGTTCAAGTTCTTGATCTCTGCCTTGGGCCATTGCTGCTGGCCATCCGCGGTCCGTTGCGAGATGTTGGCGTCGCAGCGGAAAGCCCCTTCTTCCATGTTACCGGTCGAGACACCGAGGTAACGGAGGACCTGGCGCAGTGCTTGCAGAAACAGACGAGCTTCCTCGGGAGAGCGCAAGTCCGGTTCGGTGACGATCTCGATGAGCGGAACGCCCGAGCGGTTCATGTCCACGAGACTGTAGCTTTCGCCCGCGACCGTGCGATGGACCAAGCGTGCTGTGTCTTCTTCCAGGTGCACGCGGCGAATGCGCACGCGACGGCGCTGGCCATCGACCAGGAACTCCAACGCGCCATCGACGCAGAGCGGGAGATCGTACTGCGAAATCTGGTAGCCCTTGGGAAGATCGGGGTACATGTAGTTCTTGCGGTCGAACTTGCTGTAGGGCGGGATGCGGCAACCGAGTGCGAGGCCGGTCATCACGGTCATTTCGACGGCACGTCGATTGATCACCGGTAAGGAGCCGGGAAGGCCGAGGCAAACCGGGCAGACATGCGTGTTCGGTGGGGCACCAGCGTAGTCGGCTGAGCACCCGCAGAACATTTTCGACCGTGTCAAGAGCTGGGCGTGGACTTCCAGCCCGATGACCGTCTCGAATTCCACCGATCCCTCCATCCCGCTCTCGGCCGCGAGTATAGCATCCTGGCGGCCCGACACTGTTGTTCTCCCGAGCGAGTAGACCCGTCGCGCGGGGAGCGACTCGGCTCTCGGCAGGTGTGACCTCGATCCGTCTCTCCCCGCACTGCTTCGATCGGTCGGAGCATGGCTCGTCGCCGAGAAGAGCGAGCGACGGCCGGTGAGTGGCTACGATCCGGGGAGCAGCCTCGTGCGGTGGTAAGATCAGGGCAGGTGAAGCTGAAAGGGGCCGAGTTCGGCCTGTTCTCCTGTATCCGAGAGGGGCCAGTCGCATGACCGCGACGACCGAAAGCCGCCTCGTCACCGTCACGATCGATGGACAGCAATACACTGTGCCGGAAGGCCTGACCATCCTGGAGGCCTGCCGGATGGTCGGTATCGAAGTGCCCAACCTTTGCTATCAGCCGCTCTTGCGGCCCTGGGGCTCCTGCCGGATCTGCACCGTGGAAATCCTGGGTCGGCGCGGCGGGCTGGTCGAGTCTTGCGCAGCGCAGGTACGCGACGGGATGGAGATCGCCACGAAGTCGCCGGCCTGCGAGGAGGCGCGGCGGTTCGTCCTGCAGCTCTATCTCATCGACCACGCGCTCGATTGCCCGACCTGCGATAAGTCCGGCGAATGTTATCTCCAAGACAACACCTATTACCACAATGTCCACACGAATCCCTTCCGGCGTCCCAAGCTGGCGCGCCCCTACAAGCATTTGAGCGAGTACATCGACTACAAGTGGGAGCGCTGCATTCTCTGCGCGCGTTGTACCCGCGTCTGTGACGAGATGATCGGGGTCACGGCGATCGAGGTACTGCGCCGCGGCCTCGAGGGCGAGATCGGCAGTGCCTGGGATATCGATCTGACCCGTACCACGTGCACGTCCTGCGGGATGTGCGTCGCGGTCTGTCCGGTGGGTGCGCTGACTGACCGGCGCTTCGCGCACCATCCCTGGGAGTTGGACGCCACGGAGACGATCTGTGGCTTTTGCGATGTGGGCTGTACGCTGAATGTCGAACACAACCGTGGCCTGGTGCGGCGGATCACCCACCTCTGGGAGCGCGGCGTCAACTATGGCTATACCTGCGTGCGCGGCAAATGGGGATACGAGCAGGTGCAACACCCTGCGCGGCTGGAAAACGCTTTGGTACGCCAGGGTGACGAGCTCGTTCCGATCGAGCTCGCTGAGGCCCTCGACCGTGCTGCCGAGTTGCTGCGACCGTATCGCGGTACGGCGTTCGCACTCTTGGCGTCGCCCGATCGGACGAACGAAGATCTGTACCTGCTGCAGCGGTTCGCTCGCCAGGTGATGCGTTCGCCGCACGTGGACACGCTGGTCTCCCCGGCGCAGCGTGCGGTCGATGCCGCGCTCACCGCGTCGTTCGGACTGCCGGCGAGCACCAATTCGATTCAGGAAGTCTTCACCGATACCGGATGTCTGTTGGTCGTGGGACCGAACATCGGTCAGCATGCCCCCGTCGCGAGCTACTGGCATTCGTGGGCCCGACTCTACCGCGAAACAGCGCTGGTCGTCGTGAGCGCCGACGAGTTCCCGCTTTTCCACCGGGCTGATGTGTGGTTGCGCATTCGCCCGGGAACGGAGGCAATGGTCCTGGCGGCGATGGCCCGCGTGATCCGCGACCGCGGATTGGCTCGCCCGGTCGAAGGGGTGCAAGGGCTGAGCGAATTCATGGCCTCTCTCGGCGCGATCGATCCGGTCGCGGCCGCCGAGGCAGCTGGAGTGAGCGTGGCGGCGTTGGAGCGTGCCGCCGTGTTGTATGCGACCGGTGGGCGCGGCGAGGATGCTTCCCCCTATCCACCGAGCCAGATCCAGCACACGCTCGCCCACGCGCAGCACGGCGATATCGCTGCGGCAGCGTTGCTGGCCAACGATCTGGCCTTGCTCA
>DAOTYK010000083.1:0-2578 GCA_034434855.1 Thermomicrobium sp. | reverse complement strand
TCCGGCACCCGGTCGACATCATCGTCGGCACTCCAGGCCGCATCATGGACCACTTGCGCCGCGAGACGCTGCGACTGGATGAGGTCCGCGTCGTCATCTTGGACGAAGCCGATGAAATGCTGGACATGGGCTTCATCGAGGACGTCGAGTGGATCCTCGAGCACGTACCGCGCGAGCGGCAAACCGCCCTCTTCTCGGCCACGATCCCACCCCGGATCCGCCAGCTCACTCAGCGCTATCTGCGGGCACCCGTGACCATCGCCATCCACCCCGAACGGGTGACTGTCCCCTCCATCGCACAGGCGGTGTACGAGGTGGCTGCACACGCCAAGCTCGAGGCGCTGAGTCGGATTCTCGATTACGAGGCACCGACCTCTGCCATCATCTTCGTGCGCACCAAGAGCGGCGCCGATGAACTGGCCCATAAACTGCAGTCGCTCGGCTACGCTGCCGAGGCGATCCACGGCGACCTCAGCCAGGCCATGCGCGACCGTGCCATGCAGCGCTTCCGCACTGGGCAAGTCGACCTGCTGATCGCCACCGATGTCGCGGCACGTGGATTGGACATTCCTGCGGTCAGTCATGTTATCAACTTCGATATCCCCAGCGATCCGGAGTCCTACGTGCACCGGATCGGTCGTACCGGGCGCGCCGGGGCAACGGGCACCGCGATCACGTTGATCGAACCGAGGGAACGCTGGCTCCTGCGCACGATCGAACGAGCGATCGGGCAGCGACTCATCCCGAAACGCATCCCGACCCGCGAGGAGATCGCCCGTCGTCAACGCGAGCTTCTCGGCGCATCGCTCTCGGAAGTGATCGAGCAGCGCGATCTCGAACTCGGGCGCAGGATCGTCGATCAGCTGCTCCCGGATCACGACGCGGTCGATATCGCTGCAGCCGCTGTTCTGCTCCTCCTGGAAGCTCGGAACGTCAGTCCGGAACGGGCCGGCGACCTGACAGAGTTCGAGCGAGCCGAGCCCGGTATGGTCCGGCTGCGTCTCGAACTCGGACGACGCGACGGTATTCGTCCGAGCGATATCGTCGGTGCCATCGCCAACGAGGCCGGCATACCTGGTAAGGAAATCGGGCAGATCGAGATCGCCGACCGGTACACGCTCGTCGACGTGCCCAATCGCGTGGCCGACCGGGTGGTCGTTGCGCTCAGCCGCACGCGCCTGCGCGGCCAGGCGGTCGTCGTCCGCCGACTCGACAGCATCCGGTGACGTGTCACCTTGCCCGGCTCGGCTGCTCCTTGGCACACTTATTGAGAAAAGTCGACGCTTCGCAGTCGGTCTCGCACGGTAACATGACCGGCCCGTGAGTAGTCTCTCTGGTGCCCCGTTCCTCTCCCAAACGATGAGCACACCATGACCGGCATCGCGGGGCACCGCTGATCGAACGACCGTCGTCATCCGCGATGGTCAAAGACGTTGACGGAGGAAGGTGAGATCCATGGCTGGCCACTCCAAGTGGGCCCAGATCAAACGACAGAAGCAGGCCGCCGACTTCCGCAAGGGACAGATCTTCAGCAAACTGGCGCGGGAGATCCATGTCGCGGTGCGCGAAGGTGGTCCTAACCCGGAGACGAACGTGCGGCTGCGCATGGCGATCGAGCGCGCGCGGCGCGAGGGTATGCCGAAGGACACCATCGAGAACGCGATCGCCAAGGCGAGCGGTACGGCCGGCGGGGCGGCTGAATACGAGACGATCGTTTACGAAGGGTACGGGCCAGGCGGTGTCGCCATCATGGCCATCGCCTTGACGGACAACCGCAACCGGACAGCCTCGGTGGTTCGACACGTTTTCTCCAAGTACGGTGGATCGCTCGGCGAGACTGGCTCGGTAGCCTGGCAGTTCGAAACCGTTGGGCAGATCGTCGTCGCCACTGACGGTCATGATCCAGAGGAGATCGCGCTCGCTGCTATCGACGCAGGTGCTCGCGATTTCGAGGTGGAAGACGATTCGGTCATCGTCACGACCGATCCCGACCAGCTGAGCGACGTGGCGGAGAAGTTGGAGGCAGCTGGCTACCAGATCCGCCAGGCTGACATCCAACGCATCCCGACCACGACGGTCGAACTCGAGGGCAGTCAGGCTCAGAGCGCCCTGAAGCTGCTCGAAGCGCTCGAGGACTTGGACGACGTGCAGGAGGTCTACACCAACGCGAGCTTCCCTGCCGAAGTGCGCAGCGCCGTATAATCATCGCCGTACCACGGGGTCGTATCGTGCACCAGCGCTCGGTGTCTGCACCGAGCGCTGTTCGCCTTTTCAAAAGAGAAAGACGCCTCGCCATCACCCGATCTGCTAGGATACCTCAGCTGGCAACGTAAGGAAGGAGTCCTCCTGGGCGGTTTTCGCTTCGACGGGAGCTGATCACATGTGGGAGCTGACCCTATACCAGTTTGGAAACCCATCCGGCGTGGCCTGACGATCTCCATACTCTTCATCCTCGTACTGAAACGCTTCGGAAAACGGCCACTCGGTCAGTTCACGGTTTTCCAACTCGCCGTGCTGCGCCTTGCGGCGCATTCGCTCCAGCCCGCTATGACGAGGACGGACTCCTCGCTTCTCGGCG
>DAOTYK010000082.1:0-2661 GCA_034434855.1 Thermomicrobium sp. | reverse complement strand
GACGGCACCCCTGCGCTCCTGGAATTCATCACGGGGAAAGAGCTAGCCATCTCGACGCCGTAGGCCCGCGCGACCAGCGCGCATCCGCGACGCCCTGGCTCTGCCGGCCAGGGCGTCCGTTCTTCGGAATTGGCCAGTCTGCCGCACCGGCGCTCCGAACCGACACCAGGAGCGCCATTTGCCAGCCTGCTCGAACGCTCACTCTCCGA
Source organism: Thermomicrobium sp. (assembly GCA_034434855.1). GTDB lineage: Bacteria > Chloroflexota > Chloroflexia > Thermomicrobiales > Thermomicrobiaceae > Thermomicrobium. Next base: position 2,452 of record DAOTYK010000082.1, on the reverse strand, counting down.
CTTCGGCCGAACGCCTGCATCGCTCGATCACCGCGATGCGGGCGTTAGCGAGGCAACGACTTCGATGATGCCGGTATCCCTGTCGGAACACTCCCGGCCCGAGTTGTCTGCGAACGCGCAACACTCGCATCCGCCGTTCGCGATATCCGAACGTCAAGGTTGACGACTGAACTTCGCTCTTCGTAAAGTGAATCCTGAAGCGACTCGTCGGGCGGCGAGCTCCTCATCCTGAGCGCCAGCTCGACCTGCACGCAGGGTGAGGAGCGGAGGGAATGCAACCGTGACTCAGGGCGAACCACGGAGTCTTCAGAACCTGCTCGACCGTATCCCGAACGTCGTGGATCACCTCTACAATCAGCCACTGACGCTTTTGGGCACGTTCCCCGACTTGCCACCCGAGTTCACGAACTGGCGTGACGAGCAACACGCCTGGCGCGAATCGGTCGCGCTGTTCGATCAGTCGTATCACATGACCAACCTGTACTTGAGCGGCCCTGGGGCACTGCGCGTGCTCGAGCGGATCGGTGTCAACTCCTTCCGCAACTTCCGGCCTGGCCAAGCGAAACAGCTCGTCGCCTGCAGTCCCGAGGGATTCGTGATCGGCGACGGTATTCTCTTCTTCCTGCCGGATGGCCGCCTCAAGCTGGTCTCTCGCCCCGGCATCACCAACTGGGTTCACTATCACGCGGAGACGAGCGGCGAGGACGTGGTGATCGAAAAGGACGCTTGGTCGGTGATCGACCCCAATCGGCCCCGGACAGTCTACCGTTTCGAGGTCCAGGGGCCACAGGCTATGCCACTCCTAGAGGAACTCAATGGTGGCCCCTTGCCCGTGGTGAAGTATTTCCGGCTCGGAGAAATGACGATCGCTGGTCGTCGGGTGCTCTTTCTCCGCCACGGTATGGCCGGCACACCCGGTGCTGAACTCTTCGGGCCCTGGGAAGATCGGGAAATCGTGCGCACGGCGATCATCGAGGCCGGGCAGAAGTACAGCTTGCGACGAGTCGGTTCCAAGGCGTATATCACCAGCGGCATCGAAGGCGTTGGCTGGATTCCCTCCCCGGTACCCGCGATCTATACCAGCCCCGCTCTCCGTTCGTACCGCGAATGGTTACCAGCGACCAGTGAAGAAGCGATCGGCTCGATCGGCGGGAGCTTTTACTCGCCGAACATCGAGGACTACTACTTCACACCTTGGGATCTGGGTTACGGTCACCTGATCAAGTTCGATCACGATTTCATCGGCCGCCAGGCGCTCGAAAGTATGGCCGATCAGCCTCACCGCGTCAAGGTCACACTGGTCTGGGACGGTGACGACGCCACCCAGACGATCCGCACCATGTTCAGCGCACCGCCCGGCCAGCGCGCCAAGTTCATCGACTGGCCGCTGCCCCGCTATGCCCTCTGGCAATACGATGCCGTCATGAACGAGCGCGGCGAGCGGATCGGTGTCTCGACCACGTGCGGATACAGCTCCAACTTTTCGGCCGTTCTCTCGCTCGCTGTCCTCGACCCAGCCTATAGCCAGCCGGGCACCCGTGTCACGATTCTCTGGGGCGAGCCGAATGGCGGTTCGCGGAAGCCGCTCGTCGAGCGTCATCTTCAGACGGAGATCCGTGCGACCGTCGCACCGGTTCCGTTCGCTGACCACGCCCGTCAGTACCTGCTGGCCGCGCGTGGTCACTGAGTTCGGGAGCAGTTCGTGACCGTGTTGCTGTAACGTGAGGAGGGTTTCGATGGAACGGATGGATCGACGTGCCTTCTTGCGGCGAGTACTCGGTGTGGCTGGCGTTTCGGCGCTCATGGCCGCCTGCGCTGGCGGTGGCGCGACCCCGACACCGACCCAGGCTCCGGCCGGTACCCCGACCGCAGCACCAGCACCCACTCCCACTCCAGCCGCGACGCCGACGGCAGCAGCAGCGGCGACACCGACGGCAGCCGCCACGGTCAGTCGCGAGCCGATGCGGATCGGTATCTTGCTCACCCTCTCCGGCCCAGCCAGTCCGAACGGCGAGGCCAACCAGCGCGGCTTGCGCCTCGCCTTTGAGGAAGCCGGCCAAGCGATCGCCGGACGCCCCTTCGAGCTCATCATTGAGGACTCAGCTGGACAACCGGATCAAGCCTTGGCCAAGGCGCGCCAACTCATCGAACAGCGCCGGGTTCACCTCTTGCTCGGCATCACGCTCAGCAACGAGGCCGCAGCCCTGCGCGACTATCTCCACCAGAACCAGATCCCGACCATCGTCACCAACGCCGCACTCCAGGCACTGACGCGCGATCCCAACATGCGAAGCCCGTACATCTTCCGCATTTCCTACGCCAATGGGCAATACGACGCTCCGGTTGCTGACTACGCCTACAACGAGCTAGGCTACAAGCGGATGATGGGCTTCGCCGCCGACTACGCCGCAGGCAAGGAAGAACTCGCCGCCTTCAAGGCTCGTTTCACCAA
>DAOTYK010000081.1:0-10579 GCA_034434855.1 Thermomicrobium sp. | reverse complement strand
CTCTGGGGGGAGCACGGCGAGGATGCGCGGTGGTTGGCGGCTGGTCTCGAGATCAGCGACGAAAAGACGATCGGTCCCGTTGCGCGACACCCACGCTGCCCAGCGGCCGTCCGCGCGTGGCCCGGAACGGATGCCGGTCTCGGCCAGCGTCCACGTTTCTCGTGTTGCGAGTCGAAGAGCCCGTATGCGACCGGAACAGTCGGTGCAGGAGCGCTCTAGCCAGAGGACGGTTCCCTGCGCCAGAGTGAGTTCAGGAATTTGGCCAGCTGAGCGAATGAGCATGGCATGACGCTCGTTGCCGGAAACCTCGAGCAGGATGGTCGCGTCCGCTGTCTCCGGGATGGCAACGACGATGGCACGCCCGTCGGTGGCGAGTGACCCTGCCACAGCGTAGTGCCCGAGCAAGATGGGCGCAGTGATCGCGCGGGAACGCTCGCTCCAGGTAACGAGGAGCGTGGAGAGTAACGCCGAGAGAGCGAGGAGAGCGAGCAGCAGATGAGGGAGCCGATTGCACCAGCCAGGTTTCCCGATCGCGCTCGCTGATGTCCGCGGGACGCTGGTGACTCGTCCATTCGGCTGGAGTGGGCGAAGGATCGGCGTTTGCCCCAACTGCTGCTCCTCTCCTCCTCTGAGTATCGTCCGCTGACGCTGTCTCAGGAGAGACAAAAGGAAGGAGCGTTGTCGCTCATCTTGGCTAGCCGATCAGTCCCCTCGACATGATGTGCGAATCGGGCGGGCGGTCACGGATCGGGAAGGACGTGCGTGCCGGCGCGCCCTTCGAGCGCATCGCGAGCATGATCCAACGCCGCGATGATCGATCGTCGGGTCGACCCCCTTCTCACGAAGCGGAGAGCTGCTTCCACTTTCGGCCCCATGCTCCCGCTCGCAAAATGCCCTTCTGCCTGGTAGCGCCGTAGTTCGCTCGCGAGGACTCGTTCGAGTGGACGGGCCGCGGGCGTCCCGTAATGAAGCATGACGTTGGGGACATCGGTCAGAATGAGCAGTGCGTCTGCCCCCAGCTCGTGGGCGAGCAGGGCGGCAGCCAGATCTTTGTCGACCACCGCTTCGACACCTTCGTACCGTCCATCGGGACGCCGAACGACTGGGATACCGCCACCGCCACAGGCGACGACCAGTGCGCCAGCCGCGAGCAACAGTTCGATCGCTGGCCGATCGACGATAGCTATCGGGTCCGGGGAGGGAACGACTCGCCGCCAGCCGCGCGTACCCTGCGGCTTCCAGACTTGGCCGGTTTCCGCCATGATGGCGCGGGCCCGCTCTTCCGGGTAATAGAGGCCGATCGGCTTCGTGGGGTCGTGCCACGCTGGATCGTCCGGACTGACCTCGGTGCGCGTCACCAGCGCGGCGACGACCCGTTCGATGCCGCGTTGCCGCAGTTCTGCTCCCAAGGATTGTTGGATCATGAACCCGATCGTCGCTTGTGTCTGCGCAACGCACCAATGGAGTGGGACGGGTGGGACAACCTCGCGAGCCAGCTCGTTCTTGACGAGGAGGTTTCCGACTTGCGGGCCATTACCGTGTGTAATGATGAGCTCGTATCCGGCAGCGACGAGTTCAGCCAACTGGCGACAGGTCAGATCGATATTGGCTTGCTGTTCTTCGGCTGTACCGCGCTGGCCTGCCTGAATGATGGCGTTGCCGCCGAGCGCAACGACGATGCGCCTCATGCCGTCCCCCTCGACTCGACTGTGGTGGTTCGACTGTGTCCGGCGAGATATGCATCCTCGAACGCCCGGTAGGCTTCGGTGAAGCATCGCGTGGGGGGACGGACGATACCCGCTCCCACCTGCCCGATGCCAGGCTCGCGGTGGGCGATACCCGTATCGATGACCGGCAAGATACCGCTCCGCACGACCGCACGCAGATCGATACCGACGGGAGTACCGCGGAAGTCGAGCGCGGGAATGCGGAACACCTCGTGCTCAGCGACGGTGATCTCGTACATTTCGAGCGTGGCTTGGACTGCATCGGCCGGCGTGCCGCCGATGAACTGCACGATCGCCGGAGCGCCAGCGAGTGCGAACCCCCCGAAGCCAGCTGTCTCGGTAATCGCGCTGTCACCGATATCGGGATTCGCGTCGTCAGGCCCGAACCCAGGAAAGTACAAGCCGCGTGGTACGTTGGCTGGACCGGTGAACCAGCGGTCGCCCAGTCCGGAGACGCGGATGCCGAACTCGGTACCGTTGCGCGAGAGAGTGGTGACGAGCGAGCTTCCCGGAATGCCGTGAGCGGCATCTGCCATTACCTTGGCAGCCACCATCGCGAGATTGACGAAAAAGTGGTCATTGGCATTGATGAACCGGAGGACGGCAGCGATGTCGCTCGAGGGTGCTTCGCACTCGACGAGGTAGGGCGCGATTTCACGATAGAACAGGGAAGTTGCAGCCTTGTTCCGATTGTGGCATTCGTCACCCATCTGTAGGGCCTGAGCGATGATATTGCGGAGATCGATGCCACCGCTCTTGGCCAGGGCTTGCCCAACCAGTGGTGCGAGGACGGTACTGATCCAACGCAGTCGATCGATCACCTCCGGGGCATAAGCACCCATCCGCATCACCTTGCCGATGCCTTCGTTGAAGTTGGTGTAGGCACGATTCTCGCCGGCAGCGTTGATCGCGATATAGACCGGCATGGAAGGGGAAATGACACCGGCCATCGGCCCGACCGAGCTATGCTCATGGTTCGGGGAAAGTTCGACGTAGCCGGACTCCAGCTTCTGGATCGCCTCCTCTGGTGTTGCCGCGAATCCCTCGAAGAGCATGGCACCGATCAGGGCTCCGCGGAGCGGACCGGACGCGTGAGCCCAGTCGATGGGGGGACCGGCGTGGAGGAACGTCCGGTCGGTCATGCCGGGGATCACGTCGCGGGCGCGCGCTACGCCGACGACGACCGGTTGAGCGCGCATCATCCGTGTCACCGCTTCGCGATTCGCCGCATCGATCGTTGGGTCATTGAAGAGCGGCAGCGCGAGTCGGCGCGGTTCGACCATCGGTGGCTTCCAGTCGACCGGATAGACTGCTCCGCCCTGATCCTGCACCGATCGGGCGAAGAGGTCGAGCCCGACGTTGATGACTGCCGGTGTCGTCTCGAGAAGCTTTTGGACTTTCTCGTGCATTCCGTGCATCGCTCGGCTCCTCCTGCATCGATCACGCGATCAACTCGGCGGCAAGCTCGGCTGCCGTGGCGTTGCTCGGGACGACGATCGCCCCAGCGTCTTCCAGGACGCGACGTTGGCGCGCATAGTCCTGCGGATCGGACTGTGTCCCGACGAGTGCGACGATACAAGGAAGAATGCGGCCGGTTCGCTCGGCCTCTGCCCGTGCCTCCCGAATAGCCGGTGCCAACTCCGCAGCAGGGTCGCTGGCTGCGCCATAGCCGAGGACGAGATCGAGCACGATACCGGCAACCGTGGGATCAGCCGCCTCCCGGCGGAAGCGCTCCAGCCGAACTGTCTGATCGATCATGGGATGCGGACGACCCACCGTGAACTCGTCGGAGCCTAGGTCGACGAAGGTGTGCTCCTCGCTGCGGTGCGGATCGGTCAGGCGCCGTTCTGGTTGCAAAGGGATATTGGAGCGAATCGGGCCGATCCGCGGTTGGAGCAAAACCATCGCTTCGTCGCAGAGCGTTCCCCCACTGTACAGCCCACGCAGATAGCGTTGTGTCGGTGCGAGGCGCGACCGCTCGGCGCGAACGCGCGAGAGCGCTTGCTGGTGACCTGGTAGGTCGAGGTCGTCGAGAGACTGACCAGTCGCGAGATGCACGGCGAGGCGCGCTGCTTCGGTGAGGTTCTCGGCCACATGAACGCCCTCCTCAACAGGAGGTGTCCGGCCGATGAACGTCGCGACGACCGGCTTGCCGCACGCAGCAGCGAAGGCGAGAACCTTCTCCGCGACCTGGGGAGCTGGTGGTTTGGAGACGAGCACGATCACCTGTGTCGCCGGGTCACGAGCGAGTGCCTCGAGACCGGCCAGCATGGTGCGTCCGCCGACCCGGGCATCGAGGTCTCGTCCTCCCGTCCCGATGCCGTGGCTGATGCCGGAGCCGAACCAATCGACCAGACTGGCGACCTGCTGCAACCCAGTTCCCGCTGCGGCAACGATACCGATCGGGCCTCGTCGTACGGCATTCATGAAGCCGAGACCGAGTCCGGCGATGAAGGCCGTCCCGCAGTCCGGTCCCATGAGCAGCAGGCCGCGTTGCCGAGCTAATTCTTTCAAGCGAACCTCTTCCTCGATCGGCACGTTGTCGCTGAAGAGAAAGACGTGGCGATCGGCACGCAGCGCTTCCTCGGCTTCGATCGGTGCATAGGGGCCGGGTACCGAAATCGCGACCACACTGGCATGGGATACTTGCCGGAGTGCTGTCCGCAGAGTGCGCAGGGTGGCCTTCGCTTCGCTCACTTGGCTAGTGCGAGCGGACGAGCGGAGCCGGTTCACCGCTTCGTCGATCGCTCGCTCAGCGGCGGCATCGTCACTTGCGCGGACGGCGATCACCAGATCGTTGGGTGATACCGTCTCGAGGTGCTCGTCCCAAAGGCCTGAATCACGGAGGAGTTCCAGGTTGGCGCTCGTTCCCATGAGGAGTGCGGCCAAGTCGACGCCGGGAAGCCGGTTGACTGCCGATGCGACGGCCATCAGAGCGACCGAGTCGAAGTAGGAATTGGGCTCGACCTGAATCCGGACGACCATGTCACCTCCCCTTCCGGTGACGGAAAGAAAAAGCGACCCGGCCAACCTGGTTGTCTGCCCAGGCTGGCCGTTCTCCTGCGACCCGCTTGCCGGTCAACGTCCCCTGGATCTCGATCGACGACCGCGCGTCGTTTCAGGCGACGTTGACAACTTCGACCGGTTCTGACTATACTCCGGACGTCGTCGGAAGGCAAGAGGAGCTCGGGGTGGGCTCCTCTCCGCTTTTTCGGCACGGAATGAGGAGCGCGGTAACGAAGCCATCGGCGAAAGGTCGGTGGCATGGTTTCGTTCTTTTTCTTGCTCGTCGATCAGAGCTCTCTGCTGCCGGAATGCCCATCGGGCCAGCTCGGCGGTGCAGTGATTCCCCCTCGGTCGGTGGGCCGACCGCTGCAGCGGAGCGTTGGTCGGTCAGGCTGGTGCGGGAATCGAACGTTCGAGCGTGGCGATCAGGCCGAAGGTGACTGCCCACCCCGACGTAGCGCCGACCTGGGTGACGCGTGCGAGGAGGTGGGCGAGGCACGGGTGGTCGCCTCGGCAAAGCGCCTGCGCGACGAGCAGGAACTCTCGAGCGAACTCGCCGCGAGCGGCCTGCTGCAACCAGGCTGCACTGCGTGCGGTCGTCCGGCTCGCAGCTCGCAGACCGATCTCCTGTCGCAGCGAAGTCCAGCGCTGCTCTCGCGTGCCCGCAGCCAGCAAGCTGAGTGCCAAGCAGCATCCGAGCAGGAGATCGTCGCCGAGTGGGGTCAGACCTGGCCCCAGTCCAGCCAAGCGATCGACCTGTCGAGCGATGTGGGCACGGTCAGCGACGACCAGGGCGCCGACGAGTTCGACCAGCAGTGCCTTGCTTCGGCTGATCGTCACCGCGAGGAAGCGATCCTGGTGTGGGGGATCATTCAGTTCGTCGAGAAGGGCGCGGAGCCGAGCGCGCGACCACTGACAGGTCTGCCGTGTCCGGAGGGTCGGTTGCCACACGCGGGTCTGCTGGTCAACGGTCAGTGGCGTCCCGTCGGGCAGCAACAGTGCTCCTTGCCCGGCGACGAGCTGGCTTCCCGCGGGCAAGAGAGACACGAGTGGCGATTTTGTCCGCAGCTGCACCGAATCGGGTGGAAGAAGCGCTCCGGGTGTCACGACGGAGAGCCAGATGGTGCCGTCGGTCGCATATGCGGCCCGCGGGTACGCCGCGACCACGGTCAGAGTCCGGTCGGGTCCCGTGAGCAGTGGAAGGATTGGGGAAGCCAGGCGTCGAACTGCGATCGACACGGTGTCGCGTCCTCGCTCGTCCCTGTCAGTGTACGCGAAAGGCAGGCAGAACAGAGGCGAAATGACGCGTTGGCGCGGAATGGTCGATCCGGGCGTGGAGAGTGAAAGGGGTTCGTATGAAGCCGCCGCGCTTTCGATATCACGCACCGGAAAGTCTCGATGAGGCACTGGCGGTTCTGGCCGAGACCGGTGACGAGGCCAAACCGCTCGCCGGGGGGCAAAGCCTGATCCCGATGTTGAATATGCGTTTGGCACGCCCCACTCTACTCATCGACTTGAACGGTCTCAGCGAACTCACGGGAGTCGAACTCCGCGATGGTGTGCTGGTCGTCCGGGCCATGACCAGACATCGAGCAGTCGAGCGTTCGCCATTGGTCGCCGAACACGTTCCACTCTTAGCCGAAGCCATCCCATGGGTGGGTCACCTGCCCATCCGAACCCGGGGAACGATCGGCGGCAGTGTCGCCCACGCTGACCCGGCTGCGGAAGTTCCGGGAGTACTCGTCGCGCTCGACGGAGCGGTACGGTTGGCGAGCCGCCGTGGCGAGCGGCTGGTTCCCGCCGACGAGTTTTTCGTGGATCTTCTCACCACGGTGGCGGAACCGGACGAATTGGTGACCGAAGTGCATTTCCCGTTGCTCGGACCACGCAGTGGCAGCGCCTGGCTGGAAGTGGCGCGACGACACGGCGACTATGCACTGGTCGGAGCGGGCGCGGTGGTCGTGCTGGCGGACGATGGACGAACGATCGAGGATGCACGGTTGAGCTTCATCGGGGTCGCCGGTCGGCCAGTGCGAGCACGCCGGGCGGAGGCGATCCTGCGCGGGCAGCCGATCGGTGAGGAAGCGTGGAAGGCGGCAGCTGCAGCGGTGCGTGAAGAGCTCGACCCGCCGACTGACTTGCATGCCTCAGCACAGTACCGACGATCGGTGGCTGGAGTGCTGGCTGAACGGGCGCTCGCCATCGCTGCAGCACGAGCACAGGGAGGAGTCGCCGCATGACGGCGGTCGGAAGCGAGCGGCGGTTTATCCGCGTGACGGTCAACGGTGTTCCCTATGAGCGCGAGGTGGAAACACGGTTGTTGCTTTCTGACTTCTTGCGACACGAACTCGGGCTGACGGGAACGCACGTCGGCTGCGAGCATGGCGTCTGTGGAGCCTGCACGGTCCTGCTCGACAGCGAACCGGTGCGGAGCTGCCTCATGCTAGCGGTCCAGGCAGACGGTCACGAAATTGAGACAGTCGAGGGACTGGCCCCGAGCGAGCGGGAGCTGCATCCATTGCAGCAGGCTTTCTGGGAAAAGCACGGTCTCCAGTGTGGGTACTGTACGCCGGGGATGCTCATGGTGCTGAAGGCGTTCCTGGCGGAAAACCCTGATCCGAGCGAGGAGGATATCCGGGAGGCGATATCCGGGAATCTCTGCCGGTGCACCGGGTACCAGAACATCGTGGACGCGGCTCGGTACGCAGCACAGTTGATGCGACAGCGCTGATCGCCGGAGGAGAGCGACGATGCCGACGCGGATTTTCGGGGAGCCGGTCAAGCGGGCCGAAGACCCACGTCTCTTGACAGGCCATGGACGCTACGTCGATGACATCGATCTCCCGGGGCAACTGCACGCCGCATTCCTGCGTAGTCCGCTGGCGCACGCCCGTATCCGAGCGATCGATGTCCGTGCGGCGCGGGAGATGGCGGGCGTGATTGCCGTTTGGACGTACCAGGATATCGGGCCATGTCAGCGGCGGATGCCGTTGTTGATTCCGCACCCGGATCTCACGCATCCGGCCACTCGGTACGCGCTCGCCAAGGACGAGGTCAACCATGTCGGTGAGCCGGTGGCCATGGTGATCGCCGAGAGCCGTTACGTCGCAGAGGACGCGTTGGAAGCGATTACGGTCGAGTGGGAGGAGTTGCCGCCAGTCGTGGATATCGAGCGCGCCATCGAGCCGGGGTCGCCGCTCGTCCACGAGGAGTTGGGGACCAATGTCGCCGCGCATTATGTGGGGGTTGTCGGCGATCCGGAGGCGGCATTCGGCCGGGCTGCGCACGTTTTCCGCGAGCGGCTGGTGATCGAACGAAGTGCCGGCATGCCGCTCGAGACGCGTGCCGTGCTGGCCACCTGGGATCCGGTTCACGAGCTGCTCGAGGTCTGGGATACTACGCAGGCACCGATCGTCATCCGCAACGCGCTGGCAGCCTTGTTCGGACTCGCACCGACGCAGGTGCGGGTGGTGGCACCGGACGTCGGCGGCGGCTTCGGGTGCAAGATCATGGTGTACCCGGAAGAGGTCCTCGTGCCGTATGCCGCCATGGTACTCGGACGTCCCGTGAAGTGGACGGAAGATCGCTTGGAGCACTTCGTGGGGACGAATCACGAGCGACTGCAGATCCATGAAGCGGAGATCGCCGTGGATGCCGATGGGCGGATCCTGGCTATCCGCGACCGCTTCCTGCACGATGCCGGGGCGTATACGCCCTACGGCATCATCGTTCCCATCATCACGGCTTGTCAGTTGCCCGGACCCTATAAGGTGCCGAACTATCACGTGGAGTTTCGTGCGGTCTACTCGAATACCGTTCCCGTGAGCCCGTATCGCGGCGCTGGGCGACCGCATGCCGCCTTCGTCATGGAGCGACTCCTCGATCGGGTGGCAGACGAGCTCGGACTCGACCGCGCCGAAGTACGGCGGCGTAACTTCATTCAGCCCCACGAGTTTCCCTACGATGTGGGCTTGATCTTCCAGGATGGTGCACCGACGCGTTACGACAGTGGGAACTACCCGGGTATGCTCGAACTGCTCCTCCGCGAGATGGATTACGAGCGGCTGGTGCAGGAAGAACTCCCGCGCCTCCGCGCCGAGGGGCGCTACGTCGGAGTTGGCATCGCGTGCTATGTCGAGGGTACCGGGATCGGTCCCTACGAAGGAGCGACGGTTCGCGTCGAACCGACCGGGCAAGTGTACGTCGCGACGGGGATGCCTCAGCAAGGGCAGGCGCACAAGACGGTACTGGCGCAGATCGTGGCGGAGGAGCTGCAGATTCCGTTGGATACCGTGCAAGTGTTCGAGGGCGACACCGCTCACTTTCAATTCGGGTCAGGGACGTATGCCAGCCGAAGCGCGGTGGTCTGCGGGAGTGCGGTTGCGCTCGCGGCACGGAAGGTGCGGGAGCAGGGGCTGGCTCTTGCGGCGGAAGAACTCGAAGTGGCCGTGGAAGATCTGGTCGTCGAAGATGGCCGGGTCTTCGTGCGCGGTGCGCCGGAGCGCGGTTTCACCTGGGCGCAGCTCGCGCAACTGGCGAATCCCTTGCGGTACGCCTATGCCGGTGACTTGGTGGTTCGCCCGCGACCATGGACTGGCCCGACCTTGCCGCCTGGGCGTCAGCCGGCCTTGGAAGCGACCGAATATTACTCGCCGCCGCATGCGACTTGGGCGAGCGGAGCGGTGGGAGCACTGGTCGAGGTCGATATCGCGACTGGGATGGTGACGTTCCACAAATTGTGGGTCGTCCACGATTGCGGAAAGATGATCAATCCACTCGTCGTCGAAGGGCAGGTCCACGGTGGCATCGCGCAAGGAATCGGCGGTGCATTGTACGAGAAGTTGCACTACGACGAAAATGGTCAGCTCCTCAATGCGAGCTTCATGGACTTTCTGATGCCGACCGCGATGGAGATCCCGCGAATGGAAGTCGCGCATCAAGAGACCCCCTCGCCCTTGAACCCCTTGGGAGTCAAAGGGGTCGGCGAGGCTGGAGCGATCCCGTTGCCGGCACTCGTCGCAGCAGCGGTCGAGGATGCCCTCCGGCCGTTCGGGGTACGCATCACGCGCATGCCGCTGGATCCGGATACCATCTGGCGCATGACGCATCCGGAGGAGACGATGTGACCGTGGTTGGAGAGGACTGAGCAGCGGGGAGCGGTCGAAACTCGCGGAAGAACCAGCGCGTACGGAAGCAGTCGTCGCTCGTCGATGAGGAAGGGAAGGGAGAGAAGCGATGGGCAAGGTGAAGTTGTATGATCTCTCGCAGCCACTCAATCAGGAAGTGTCATTCTGGCCATTCTATCCTCCTTTTGAGGTCAAGTACATCAAGCGCAAGGCCGAGCATGGGGTCAATGCGCAGTACATCATGACATCCAACCATATGGGGACGCACCTGGATGCCCCGCGTCACTTCATCACGAACGGGAAGACGATCGACCAGATTCCGCTCGAGTGGCTGTACGGTCCGGGCGTGATCGTCGACCTCTCGGACGTGCTGGACGAACTCGACATCTTCACGCCAGAGATGATCGAGCAACGTGTCGAGGTGCGGGAGGGAGATATCCTGTTCATCCACACCGGGTGGCATCGCTATGCCCAGTTCGGCGAAACGCCCGACGAGGAGAAGTACCTGCTCCGACACCCGGGTCCGCATCCGTCGATCGTGGATTGGCTGATCGCCAAGAAGATCAAGATCTGGGGTGTCGATATGGTGTCGACGGACCATCCGATGAATCTCCCGATCGGGCGATTCCTCGGTCGTGGTGGCCTGGAGCAGTGGAAGCGCGTGCGGGCGATCTGCGAGCGGAAGTTCGGCGAGAAACTGAACGAGCTTTTCCCGGAGGA
>DAOTYK010000080.1:0-4960 GCA_034434855.1 Thermomicrobium sp. | reverse complement strand
CAGGCCCGCCGCGGACGGAACCAGCGCTGAGCGAGGCGACGCGGGAGCAGGAACGGACAGGCGAAGCAAAACCAGTTGCCGAGTAGCAACAAGCTCAGGACGACGAGTCCGCGCCAGTGGACCCAGGGCAGGACACCAGCCACGTTCTTGGGGGCGAGCGGCGGGCCGAAAAATCCGTCGTACAAGACCACGAGGGCCATGAGGAGCAACACGACTTGCGCGCTCGTCCGTGCGTGACGCCAGCGCAGATAACGCCCCACCAGCGGGATCGCCAGGAGATCCGGCGGCCTCAGCGTGAGTTGGCGTTCGCCTATCATCGCGCGGCTCCTCAGGGAGAAGGGGTCGGGCTCGAGGCGTGATCGTGGGTGGGTGTCGCCGGTGCGGTGCCTGCCCGCACGCCGGCGATCCAGGCACGGGCTTCGAACGGTTGCCCGTTCCAAGTGCCGCGGGCGATGATGATCCAGTCGCCTCCCATCGTGAAGCGGAAGTCCTCCGTCACGTAGATTCCGTCACCCGCCTCTCGCGCTCGCACGATCACTGGTTCCATTCCCGCATGAGACATGGTGCCCTCGACCTCGATCGTGCCGAGTCCGATGAGTGGTTGGCCTCGCTGGTCGCGCAGGCGCAACTGGATTTCCGCCGGGCCGACGATCGGCGGTTCCGGCCTGACGGCCAGGATGTCGAGCGTGACCAGCTCGGCTCGTGCTTCGCCCCGGCGGCAAGCCGTGAGTGGCAGCACGACGATCAACATGGCGAGGAAAAGCGCACTAGCTCGGAAGAGTCGTTGCATCTCGACCCCCTATCGACGCGTCGACAAGCCTGCCTTCGGCGAGCGGTACACGACGCGGCGGCGGTGGTTCGGGCCAGACTGCACGACCGCTCCGAGCCAGCTCTCGCTCGGGGCGGGGTGTCATCGCGACGAGACCGAGCGTGAGCGGAGTATTCCAAAGCACCGCTTGGGTGGCGAGCCAGGACGCCATGCCGGTCGTACTGGGATGAGCGATCTGGGGACCGGACAGTTCGTCGGGTGTCGTGCTGACTGCTCCTGGCCGATGGTGATGGCCTGGCAGCGCGAACAACGCGTGCGGATGTGGCTCGGTTGCCCCACAGGAGCATTCGCTCGGGAAGAGGAAAAGCGTCGCACTCGTGATGATGACGATAACCAGCGCCAGGGGCGCTCGGGAGCGTACAGGCATACTCGCAGTCGTCCTCGCGAGCCTCCTTGGCCCGCAGTGCAAGTGTAGCGACCGAGCCCATCTGAGGCAAGTGTAGCGACCGAGCCCATCTGAGCGCTTTCCGCACAGGTGCGGAACTCAAACGAGAAGGGGCGACGCGAGGTCGGCGAGCGGACGTTCACCGCGGGCGATGCGGACAGCAGTTTCGGCGAGGATCCGAGTCGCATCGAGCACTGGTACGGAAACCTCGGAGAGCGGAAAGACGATCGGAAGCTCGGTGCAACCGAGGATGAGCGCTGTTGCACCCTGCGCGATGAGCTGGCGGCCTGCCTCGAGCACCAGTGAGGCTACCTCCCGATCGGTTCGTCCCGCCTTGACGAGTGCGATCGCTTCGGTGACTCGTTCTTGCCCCTGGGTATCCGGGACGATACACCGCAGGCCGCGCTCTTCCAGCGCCTGCTGGTAGAGACGGCTGGCGATCGTTCCGGCAGTGGCTAAAAGGCCAACGACGGATTCAATGGCGACCAGTTCCGCTGCGCGCTCAGCGGTCGCGGCGATCATGCTCAGGATCGGGATCGAGATACTCGCTCGGACACGAGGCAAGAAGGCATGAGCAGTGTTGCAGGGAACGACGATGAAGTCTGCACCAGCCCGTTCCAAGCGCTGCGCACCGGCGAGGAGCCAGGGTGTGGGGTCCGGTCCACCGGTGAGCAAGGCTGCCGTACGGTCAGGAATCGAAGGGTCGGCGTCGATGATGACGTGCAGGTGATCCTGATCGCGTTCGGCCGGCGTCGCTTCGATGATCTTGCGATAGAGATCGACGGTCGCGAGTGGTCCCATCCCGCCCAGAATACCGATGATCGAGCGCCTCGTCACAGCTTCCCTCCTAGCCGCAACGATGCCGCTCTTCAGGATAGGCGATGACGCAATACCCGCCTAGGTGGCAGCACATACTCGAGTAGTGCGCTCCGTGGGTATCCACGGGCCAGCAAGGGGTGTCGTGCTTCGCCAGCGGGTTCCGGACTAAGCTCGATGGTTCAGCTCGTGGACTCGGGGATGTACTTGACGGTGAACTGGGCGAGGAGCACGATCGAGTGCGATGACGAGATCGGGGGAAAGGATGTTCGTCGATTTGAGCTTCTTCGAAGTAGACGAAGGGATGCAACCCGAGTTCGAGCAGGCCTTTCGGGTTTTGATCGCTGCCGCCCGGGAGTCGGAGGGGTGCATCTCGTCGGAGTTGGTGCGCCTCGACGAAGAATTTCGCTACGTTTGGGTCGAACGGTGGGAAAGCCGTGAAGCACACAACGCGTTCAACGAGCGTCTATTCGGAGAGCTCTTACCGCGTCTGCCGGACTTCGAACGGTACGCGCGGCGGATGGTCGATCGCGATGCGGAAGGGTACGTCGTGATCTGAGGCGCGCGCGTGCACGATGCCGCTCGCCACAGCGGTGTGAGGGGGATCCGGGCGCCGATGGTTCAGAGCGACCACCCAAAGTGAGTCTCCGTCGCAGCGAGTTCCCCGACCAGTGGTCGCGCGTAGCGAGCGAACGCTGCCGTCGCTCGGCGACCGTCCTCGCTGATGAACTCGGGTGGGAGGAGGCGCTCGTGGGCAGCGACCCGCTGGAGCGGAACCGGACGGAACCGTACGCGGTACGGATCGTCGCTGAGACGTTCGATGCCGACCATGACCGCTGACTGGCCAGTGGCCAGCCATTCCACTGCGGTTCGTCCGATCGCGCGCGCTTCTTCCCGATCGAGTTCGACGACCGTCTCGCGGAAGCAGCGCGCCAGGGCTCCTGGCCGGATGACGCGTGCTCGGGCGCCACACAGGGTTTCCAGCGCGTGCGCGAGCGCTTCAGCTGGACTCGGTGGGTAGGGATGCCCGTGTGGATCGACCCAGCGAGGCGCTGTCTCGGCCAGGGGTTGCCCGTCTTGGCGACGCAAGGTTTCAGGGAGGACGAGGAGGAGCCAGTCGAGCCGTTGCTGGAGCGCGGCGAACTCCTCAGCGAGATCGCGGCTCGATCGCGGGGGGCGCTCGGGGAAGACGAGTTGGAGGTGCGTGGCCAGTGACTCGTCGATCGCGAGCCCGCAGGCGGCGACGAGCCAGCCGGCATTCCGTCCTTGCACCTCGAGGACGGTAAATGCATAGAAGGTCGCGAGGGAACGGCAATCGAGCATGAGATCGCGCGTCGCCAGGGCGAGGAAGCGAGCAGCTGAGGGATAGCCAGGTGTGTGATCCGTTTCCGGAAGATCGTTGTCGATCGTCTTGGGGGCGAGCACGACCGCCAACGGGTAACCTGCTTGTTCGGCAGCCGCCAGGAGCGCGAGTGCGCTCGCAGCTGTATCGTTACCCCCGATCGCGACGACCGCTGTCACGCGGTGCGTGCGCAAGGTGGCGAGTGCTGCTCGACTGCTGCTCTCGTCCAGGCGTTGACGCGAGGTGCCGAGCGCCGCGCCAGGAGTGCGAGCGAGTCGGTCGAGTTGGGCAGGGGAAAGGCCGGAGAGGTCGACGAGTGTCTCAGTGACCAGGCCGGTGATGCCGTGCTGTGCGCCGAGCACTCGGGTGTAGCCGCTCGAGCGTGCTTGCTCGATGACACCGGCGAGTGTCGCGTTGATGACCCCAGTGGGACCACCGCTCTGAAAGACGAGGAGCGTCTCGCCGGGCACCGTCAAACCACCCCAACTGGTCTCTGGTCGAGGCCGAAAAGACGACGAGCGTTCCCGGAGAGAATTTTCTGCTTGGCACGAGGAGCGATGGGAAGTTCCTCGATGACGCGCGGGGCCTTGTCGATATCTCCGACTTGATGGGGATGATCGCTCCCCAAGAGCAGTCGATCCTCGCCAACGAAGGCCAAACCGAGCAGGAGACAGGCCGGATCGAAGAGGACGGTATCCAGGTACATCTCGCGGAAATAGTCCATGGGATCGCGCTCGAGGCGGCCACGGAGTTCCGGATAGGACCGGTAGCCGCGCTGGACACGCTCCGCGAGATAGGGAAGAACGCCACCGAGATGCGTCTGGATCAGAATCAGCTGCGGAAAGCGATCCAGCACCCCGCCGAGAACCATGCGCACGGCTGCGAGCGTCGTATCGTAGGCGAATCCGAGTAAGGCTACCAGACGATAGTCGATGAGGTGATCGGCGAAAGGCGGACTGGTCGGATGGATGACCAGCGGGACGCCCAAGGCCTCAGCAGCCTCGTAGATCGGCCAGAAGTCAGGAAGGTCGATCGGGCGCCCGTTGACGTTGGAAAACAGCATGGCACCGACGAGTCCGAGTTCGCGGACAGCGCGTTCCAATTCGCGTGCAGCGGCTTGCGGTGACTGGAGGGGCAGTGTCGCGAGACAACGAAAACGCTGCGGATAGCGGCGCTGAATGTCCGCGAACTCGTCATTGACGAGGCGAGCGAGTCGTTCACCGACTTCCGGTCGCTCCCCATGCACGCCGGGGGTGGTCAACGAGAGGATCGCCATGTCGATCCCGGAACGCTCCATGTCGGCAAGGCGTGCCTCGAGCGAGTGATGAGCTGGAGCGAGAACGTTGTAGTCTCCGGCATAGTGCAACACCATGCGGCCATCAGCATCTCGCTGCAGCGTCGTTCCCTCGCTCCCGGCTTCGAGCGCATGCAGGTATCCCGCAGGATAAAAGTGGGTGTGGCAGTCGATCCGCACGAGATCCATTCTCCTCCCAGTCCGCTGCTCCTCGTCGCCTGCAGGGTAGCATCGGTCGGACGTGTGGGGAAGCCTGCTCTGCCCTCCGATCGGCCAAGGTCGATCACGGAAAAG
>DAOTYK010000079.1:0-4259 GCA_034434855.1 Thermomicrobium sp. | reverse complement strand
GTGTGCGCTCGACCGGGTACCGCGTCGACCTTACCGGCGAGACGCGGTGGCCAGAAGGAATGAATGACATCGTGCGACGTGATGGTCAGAACGACCGGCCGATCGACGACGAGGTGCAGATCACCAGCGGTCACGATGCCGTACTCGGGGTAGCGGAACTCCCACCACCATTGGTGGCCGATCACCTGGGCACGGAGCGTGTTGCTGTCAGGGCCAGGGTCGCGATTCAGTTGGAAGATCAGCCGGGTAGAGGGTACAGCGATAATTGCCAGGATGATCGCCGGGATCAGTGTCCAGGCGATCTCGAGGCGTTGATTGCCATGTACCTGCGGTGGAATACGTGTATCACCGGGCTTCCGTCGAAAGCGGACGATGTTGATCAGAATCCAACCCGTGACGAGTACGAAGACGACGATGACCAACCACCAGACGGGCGTGATGAAAAGATCCCAGATCAGCCGCGCTTGGTCACCTGCTGGATCCGACGTGGAAGCGATCTTGCCGCCAATGACACCACAGCCGCTGGTGAGTACGGTGATGAGCACCGCTAGTAGCATTACGCGAATCGACCGCGTAGCGGGTCGT
Source organism: Thermomicrobium sp. (assembly GCA_034434855.1). Classification (GTDB taxonomy): domain Bacteria; phylum Chloroflexota; class Chloroflexia; order Thermomicrobiales; family Thermomicrobiaceae; genus Thermomicrobium. Next base: position 3,674 of record DAOTYK010000079.1, on the reverse strand, counting down.
GCAGCTTTCGGCTTCACTCGTTCCGCCCCTTCCCCGCAGCACCTCGCTCCGATGGGCCGCCTCGTCAGGCGACTCTCGACGACCATTCTACCGTGGATCGTGATAGCTGTCACGATTCGGGATCACCCTGCGAAGCATGTCGTTTTGCGACGAGTATGCTACATGGGATCACCTGTGCCAAGCGCACGTTTCGATGAAGGAATGGACACGTCGGAGCGCTGCTTTGCGGTCTATGATTCGGTGGGTTCAGTTCAGGCACTTTTGCGTGGGTCGATCGTTACCCGGTGGAAGCACACATGGTGTGCAAAGCGCCCACTTCCTCATCGTCGGAGAGAAGGAGTGAGGAATCACTCCCACGGTAAGCCCCCGAGCGTTTGGCTGCGGTTTCTGTCGGCCCTGCGGACCGCATGCAGGCGTTCTGAGTCGCACTGCTTTGGAGGTGAGGATCGACCGCACAGGGCGGCGCGGAGACTCGGGAGAGAGTTGCCCCGTCTGCCTCATCCGATTACACTACAAAATGAGCCAACCAGGTCCGTCAATCATCGGAAAATGCAGCGTGGAAAGGAGGCGCTGATGCCGGACGAAATCGGAACGGGCGCAGTCGGCGCGATCGAGGGGTTGCTCGTCGAGACCCGGCGCTTCCCGCCTCCGCCGGAGTTCGCGGCGCAGGCGAACATGAACGATCCGAGCGTTTACGAGCGGGCACGTCGCGACCCGGAGGGCTTCTGGGCATCGATCGCTCGAGAACTCGAGTGGGATCAACCATGGCAGACGGTCCTGGAATGGAATCCTCCTTGGGTCAAGTGGTTCATCGGCGGCAAGTTGAACGCCTCGGTCAATTGTGTCGATCGGCACCTGCGCGCTGGGCGGCGTACCAAGGCTGCGATCATTTGGGAAGGTGAACCAGGCGACGAGCGGGTGCTCACCTACCAGGACCTCTATCGGGAGGTGAATCGTGTCGCGCTGGCACTCCGGCAACTGGGGATTCAAAAGGGAGACCGAGTCGCCATCTACTTGCCGATGATTCCCGAGCTGCCGATCGCCATGCTGGCCTGTGCCCGCATCGGTGCACCGCATTCGGTCGTGTTCGGTGGTTTCAGCGCGGACGCACTGGCCGACCGGATCAATGACTGCCAGGCCAAGCTGCTGATCACGGCTGACGGGGGCTACCGGCGGGGACGAGTCGTCCCGCTCAAGGAGACGGCAGACCGAGCGCTCGAGCGGTGCCCGACCGTGGAGAAGGTGCTCGTCGTGCGACGGCTCGGTGAGAGCCACCCAGTAACCATGCAGGCGGAGCGCGACTTTTGGTGGCATGAGGTTCTAGCCGGGATTCGCGAGCAGTACTGTCCTCCTGAATCGGTCGACAGCGAGCACCCTCTTTACATTCTTTACACGTCGGGGACTACCGGAAAACCGAAGGGGCAGCTCCACACGACTGGCGGTTATCTTACGGGGGTGTACATCACCTCGAAGTGGGTCTTCGACCTCAAACCGGACGACATCTACTGGTGCACTGCTGACATCGGCTGGGTTACTGGCCACAGCTACATCGTGTATGGCCCGCTGGCCAATGGTGCGACCGTCGTCATGTACGAGGGCTCACCGGATTGGCCAGACAAAGATCGCTTCTGGGACATCGTGGAACGACGCCACGTGACGATTCTGTATACATCGCCCACGGCGATCCGTCAGTTCATGCGCTGGGGACCGGAATATCCCGCTCGGCACGATCTCTCGAGCTTGCGGCTGTTGGGAACAGTCGGTGAGCCGATCAATCCTGAGGCCTGGATGTGGTATCACGAGCATATCGGTCGCGGGCGTTGCCCGATCGTCGATACCTGGTGGCAGACAGAAACCGGGATGATCTTGATCACGCCGCTGCCTGGCCTCACGACGACCAAGCCCGGTTCGGCGACGCTACCGTTCCCGGGCATCGAGCCCGACATTCTCGATGAGGCAGGTAACCCCGTTCCCACTGGTCAAGGCGGTTACCTCGTCATCCGTCGGCCGTGGCCCTCGATCTCCCGCACGTTGTGGGGCGACCCGGATCGCTACGTCAAGACCTACTTCTTGAAGTACGGGCCGTCGATCTACGTGACGGGAGACGGCGCTAAGCGAGACGAAGATGGTTACTACTGGATCTTGGGCCGGGTCGATGACGTCCTGAACGTGGCCGGCCACCGCTTGGGGACGATGGAACTGGAGAGCGCGCTGGTCGGGCATCCGGCGGTCGCCGAGGCGGCGGTGATCGGTGTGACTCACGAGATCAAGGGGCAGGTGCCGGTGGCCTTCGTGAGTTTGCGGGCTGGCTCTGTACCCAGCGACTCACTCGCAGAGGAGTTGCGGCGCCATGTCGCGGAGGTTATCGGTCCGATCGCTCGCCCGGAGCGGGTGATCTTCGTCGCTGACCTGCCTAAGACGCGCAGTGCCAAGATCATGCGTCGACTCCTCCGCGATATCGCTGAAGGACGGGTGCTGGGCGATACGACGACACTGACTGATCCGACAGTGGTGGAAGAAATCAAGCGCACCTGGATCGCCGAGCACGGCGAGCAAGAATGACGACGACGAGGATTCGTTGCGACGGCGGGACGGTAGGTCCCGCCGTCGCCCATGAATGACGAGAGAGGTGTGTCGTGGCGACTCCGGTCATCGTCGCAGCGGTGCGCACTCCGATCGGCCGCTTTGGTGGTGTTTTCAAAGATCTGCCAGCCTGGCAGTTGGGAGCCAGTGCGATCGCTGGCGCACTGAGCCGCGTCGGCCTGGAACCCGTGGCTGTCGACGACGTGATCATGGGCAATGTGCTCCAGGCCGGGCAAGGGATGAATCCGGCCCGGCGGGCGAGTATCACGGCGGGTGTTCCGGACAAGGTTCCGGCCATCACTGTCAATATGGCGTGTGGCTCGGGGTTGCGAGCAGTCGTCATGGCGGCGCAGGCGATCGCGCTCGGTGAAGCTCAGATCATCGTAGCAGGCGGCATGGAAAGCATGTCTCAGGCACCCTACCTGCTGACTGCGGCTCGCTACGGTTATCGGCTGGGTCACGGGACGCTCTTGGACGGTCTCCTCAGTGACGGCCTCACCGATGTTTTTCACGACTGTCACATGGGTATCACCGCCGAGAATGTCGCTCGCGAGTACGGAATCGACCGTGAGGAACAAGATCGCTACGCTGTGGAGAGCCAACGGCGAGCTGCTCGCGCCTGGCAAAATGGCGTTTTTGTTGACGAGATCATCCCGGTGGAAGTGTCCGGTCAGCAAGGACCGGAGTTCGTGACGAGGGACGAGCATCCGCGCCCCGAGACGACGTTGGAAGGGCTCCGTCGCTTGCGACCAGCGTTCGATCCTGGGGGAACCGTGACGGCGGGCAATGCCTCGGGTATCAACGATGGTGCTGCTGCACTCGTCGTCATGGCCGAAGAACGGGCGCGCGCTCTGGGACTCGAGCCGCTGGCCCGTATTCGTTCTTGGGCATGGGCTGGCGTGCCGCCGCGCGTCATGGGTCTCGGGCCGATTCCAGCCTTGCGCCAGGCGCTCGCGCGCGCGGAACTGACGATCGAGGATCTCGACCTCTATGAGGTCAATGAGGCCTTTGCTGTGCAGGTGCTGGCTGTGCAAAGGGAGCTAGGACTCGATCCGCAGCGGCTCAACATCCATGGTGGAGCGATCGCGCTC
>DAOTYK010000078.1:0-6609 GCA_034434855.1 Thermomicrobium sp. | reverse complement strand
TACTCTTTGAGAATGTCGTTCTGAATGGTGCCGCGCAGCTGCTTCGGATCCACCCCCTGCTCCTCGGCGACGATCTGGTACATGAGCAGGAGGATCGCCGCTGGTGCATTGATCGTCATCGAGGTCGTCACCGCACCGAGATCGATCCCAGCGAACAGCCGACGCATGTCGTCGAGCGTCGAGATCGCCACGCCGACCCGGCCCACCTCCGGTCGCGCCAGCGGATGATCGGAGTCGTAACCGAGCTGGGTCGGGAGGTCGAAGGCGACGCTCAGCCCCGTTTGTCCCCGCTCGAGGAGAAGCCGGAAACGACGATTCGTCTCTTCTGCCGAGCCGTATCCAGCATACTGCCGGATCGTCCATTTCTTGCCGCGGTACATCGTGGGGTGGATCCCCCGCGTGTAGGGGTATGCACCGGGATCCGGCTCGGGTCGACGACCGGTTTCGCGATAGACCGGCGCGATCTCGATCCCGGAATCGGTCACCACGCGGCGGATCTCGGTCGTCGCCATTTCCGACCTCCTCGCAGCTGCTCGCGGGCGTGTTCGATCCCTCGCCACACCGATGGGGACGGGTGATCCATATCTGCCGCCCCGAATCGGCGACTTTCCAACTCTACACGATACGGATCGCGCGATCGCAACCGACGGCGGTCCGGTAAACCGTGGCCTCCTGTCCGTCAGGGATGCTCTATCCCGATCGAGGCCACGAGCACCGAGCACTACCCTGCACCCCAGAGCGCAGCGAGGCGATCCGGTGGCGGAAGTCCTCCCGCAGATGATCGAGCGAGTCCATCACTGCAGGCCAGAGAGCCGTGGGCCACCTGCCCGGGGTTGAAGCCACCCAACCAGCACACTCGACCGCGCGTGCGAGCCAGGCGAGCCACTCGCCGCCTCACGAGTCACTCCAGAGCGAAGGAACTTCCCCTCTTGCCCACTGGTCTCGTCGCTGGCACACTGGCGCTGTTCGAGGGCAGGAAGCCACCACGCACGCCTGCCCGGTCGGTGTGCAGGCTGCTTCGGAGACGGTGAGGAAAGACCGATGGCCGCTTCCAGCCGGGCCGATCTCTATGCATCGCGGTATCCCGTCCTCGTGCTGCGCAACGTGGTTCTGCTTCCTGGCCATGCCGCGACGATCGCGGTAGCCAGCCCAGAGGGGCAGCGCGCAGTCGACTTCGCGCGGCGGCAGGAAGCAGCCCTCGCAGTCGTCGTGTATGCGGATGGCCGCGTACCGAATAGGCTGGCGCCACAGGTCGGAACGCTGGCGCGTATCGCCGAGGTCGTCCCCCAACCTGACCAGCGTTGGCAAGTGCGTGTGGAGGGACTCCGGCGCGTTCGGGTCCTTTCGCTCGACGTGACGAGCCCGGCACCCCAGGCACGTATCGAGCTGTTGTTCCCGCTCGTCACTCCACAGGCCCACACGATGGCACAGCGGGTACGCGCGCTCGCGGGCGAGCTGCATCGGGCTGTGGGCATCCCGGATGCTGAGACGCTCCGAGTCGTCGAGGCGACGGAGGATCCCGACCGGCTGGCTGACCTCCTGGCTGGACAACTCGTCCGCGACGTCAGCTATCGCCAGCGCCTGCTCGAACTGGTCGAGCCACACGAGCGCCTCGAGCACCTCGCTGCGCTGATCGAGCGGGAACTGGCACGAGTACCCGCGCCGAGCGCGCCGCCGGTGTCACCTGCTGGAACACGCCTGTCGGCGGAGCCGGTCATCATCGCGGACGAGACGAGCGAAGCACGCGAGGAAGCAGAGCGCTTGCGCCAGCGCCTGGCAGCCTGTGGCGCTCCCCCAGCGGTCGTGGAGCGAGTCGAGCAGGAAATCGAGCGATTGTCCCGCATGAGTCCAGCTTCCGCTGAGGCGACGGTCACGCGGACCTACATCGAGACGGTCCTGAGCGTCCCATGGCTGACCGAGACACCCGAAACGGTCGATCTGGCCCGAGCACGGGCGATCCTGGAGCGCGACCACTACGGCTTGGAACGCATCAAAGAGCGCCTCCTCGAGGAACTGGCTGTCCGCGCCCTGACCAACGGCCGAGCGAGCCGCAGCACCGTGCTGTGTTTCGTCGGGCCGCCTGGAGTAGGCAAGACCAGCCTCGCCCGCTCGATCGCCGAAGCCTTGGGACGGCGCTTCGTGACGGTGAGCCTGGGTGGGGTGCGCGACGAAGCGGAGATCCGCGGTCACCGCCGCACCTACCTCGGTGCGTATCCGGGGCGCATCGTGGAAGCACTCCGGCGGGCCGGCGCGCGCAACCCGGTCATCTTGCTCGACGAACTCGACAAGCTAGCGACCGACTATCGTGGTGACCCGGCCGCTGCGCTGCTCGAGGTGCTCGACCCAGAGCAGAACAAACAGTTCGTCGATCACTATCTGGACGTACCGGTCGATCTCTCCGGCGTCCTCTTCATCGCCACCGCGAACTCGCTGGCACCGCTGCCTCGGCCCCTGCGCGATCGTTTAGAAGCGATCGTGCTGGAAGGGTACAGCGAGGACGAAAAGCGGGAGATCGGCAAGCGCTACCTTCTGCCGCGCCAGCTGGCAGCCCACGGACTGCCGGAGACAGCCGTCGAGCTGACAGACTCGGCCTGGCAGCAGCTGATCACCGGGTATACCCGCGAAGCGGGCGTGCGCGAACTCGAACGGCAACTGGCAGCGCTCTGCCGCAAGATGGCTCGAGACGTCGTCGAACGAGGTGGTACGGTCGGGACACTGTTGCGCCGTCGTGTCACCCCGGCCACCTTGCGCCGCTTGCTCGGTCCGCCACCCTATCGCGAGATGACGGCCACGAGCGAGCCACAAGTCGGCTTAGCCTTAGGGCTCGGTGCCACTCCCGTGGGCGGGATGCTCGTACCGGTGGAAGTCCTGGTCATGCCAGGACGGGGAGAATTGCTGGTCACCGGTCAGGCCGGCGAAGTCTTACAAGAATCGGCCCGGGCAGCACTGAGTTGGGTCCGCGCCCACGCGGCTCGATTGGGGATCGCGGCGGACTTCGTGGAACGGATGGACATTCACGTCCACCTCCCCGAAGGAGCGCTCCCGAAGGAAGGGCCATCGGCTGGCCTGGCACTGGTCGTCGCGCTCGTCTCGGCGCTCACGGCACGTCCGGTGCGCAGCAACCTGGCACTCACCGGCGAGATCACGCTGCGCGGGCGTGTCTTGCCGGTCGGCGATTTGCGGCAGAAGGCACTGGCTGCCCAGCGGGCAGGACTGCGCGAACTCGTGGCACCAGCCGCGAACACGGTCGAGGCGAGTCGGCTTCCCGCCAGTCTCGCTCGTCGGCTGACGTTGCACTGGGTGGAGACGATCGAGCAGGCGCTGGAACTGGCGCTTTTGCCCCACCGTAACGAGGCGTAACCGAGCGGGGGACTGCCGAAGGCCGGCGTCTCGCCGCCCGGCTACCGGCTTCGCTAGGATTCCCACGACGATCATGCCCGTTCGTGGGCTCTACGGTAGGAGGTCATGCATGCATACCGCTTGGCGCGACCCCAGTGTGGAACAGCGAGTGCTGTCAGCGATCTCGCTGGATGAGCCGTGGGCAGCGATCGAGCAATTCGCCCAGCTCGTCCGGCTTTCCGGTAGCCCGGAGGAACGCGAGGCACTCGACTATCTCGTGGAGCGACTCGAACGCTGGGGAGTGCCGTATCGGGTCTTCTGGCCGACCTGTCTCATTTCTTGGCCAGTCTACGCGACGCTCCGCGTCGTCTCACCGGAAGCGCGACCGATCCGGGCCAAGACGCTCGCCTTCTCCCCCTCGACCGATGGGGCTGAAGTCATCGGCGAACTCGTCGTCATTTCGTCGGAACAGGTGGCGGGGATCGAGCAGATCTTCGCCGGGAACGTTCCGAAGCAGGTTCCCGATCTTCGCGGCAAGGTCGTCCTGACCGATGGATTCGGCTTCGCGGCGCAGGCGGTTCGCTGGGCGAGCACCGGTGCGCTGGCAGTCATCTTCGTCCATCCAGGCGAAGCGATCCACGAAGGCATCGCGACGACGTCATGGGGATCCCCCGACCTGGATGCCGAGGGCACGGTACCGGCGGTCCCGATCGTGACCATCGCTCGGCCGGACGGCGAGTATCTGCGCGCGTTGGCAGCACGCGGGCCGGTGACCGTCGCTCTGGCCACGACGGTGGAGACCACCTGGCGACCGATCCCGATTCTGGTCGCCGAGATTCCAGGAAACCAGGCGGCTGACGAGTTCGTCCTCTTGCACGGTCATCTGGACTCGTGGCATGTAGGGATCGGCGACAACGCGACCGGCGACGCAACGCTCCTGGAACTTGCCCGCGTCTTTTGGCAGCATCGCGAGTCGCTCGCCCGCACGCTGCGCATCGCCTGGTGGTCAGGTCATTCCCATGGGCGCTATGCTGGCTCGACCTGGTATGCCGATACCTACGCGCAAGACTTGGTCCCCAACTGCGTGGCGCACGTCAACTGTGATTCGCCCGGATGCCGCTGGGCCACCGAGTATCGAGATGTGGCAGTGATGGCAGAAGCTGCCACCCTTGTCCGCACAGCGATCCGCGACGTGACCGGACTCGAAGCGACGACTGCTCGCCCACCGCGAGCTGGTGATTACTCGTTCACGAACCTCGGGATCACCGGTTGTCTCATGCTCTCGTCGACCATTCCGGAGGAAATCAGACGGGCCAAAGGCTTCTACCCCGTGGGGGGCTGCGGCGGCAACATCGTTTGGCACACCGAGGATGACACATTGGATGTCGCCGACCCCGACGTCTTGTTGCGTGACCTCCGCGTCTATGCCGCCGTGACGCTACGCCTGCTGAATGCGCCCGTGCACCCGTTCGACTTCCGTGCGACGGTGCAGGAGATCGAGGAAGCGCTCCGCCAGTACCAAGAAATAGCCGGTGAGGCGTTCGACCTGCGTCCAGCGCTGCAAGCTGCGGGGAACCTGCTCACGACACTCGACCGGTTCTACGAGTACAGCGTGACGCTCCTCGACCGACCAGCCGACGATCCGGAAGTGCGGCGCGTCAACGCAGCCCAGCGCTCGATGGCCCGTCACCTGGTGCCGATCAACTACGTGCGCCGCGGACGCTTCCGGCACGACCCAGCGCAACCGATACCGGCGGTGCCGGAGGTGGCAGCAGCGCTCGAGTTCGCTCACGTACAACCGGAGAGCGACCGCTGGTATCGTGTCCGCACGCATCTCCTGCGCGGGCAGAATCAGGTCGTCTGGTCGCTCCGGCAGGCACAGCGCCGGCTGGCCGAACTCCTCTCGTGAGCGATCGTCGAGGGTCGCCAGGAGCGCCAGACCAGGTCAGTCGCGCTGTCGGAGACGAGCGCCGCCAGCGTGACAGAACACATCATCGTCGCCGATGCTAGAATTGCTCACGATGGCGGGCACTTCGCGCGGGTTGCCGGTCACAGCGGTCGAGCGACGCGACAGGGTGGGGGTGCGGGAACAGTGGCCAAGCAGCTCGGGATCGACCTCGGGACTGCCAATGTCCTCGTCTACGTCCGCGGGCGCGGTATCGTGATCAACGAGCCATCGGTCGTCGCGATTTCTGCCAAAGATGGGCGCGTCAAAGCAGTCGGCATCGAGGCCCGGAACATGCTCGGGCGTGAGCCGCGCGACACGATCGAGGTGATCCGACCGATGCGCAACGGCGTGATCGCGGACTACGAGGTCACGCAGGAGATGCTTCGCTACTTCATCAACAAGGCGGTGGGGCGCTTCTCCCTCATCCGTCCAGAAGTGATGATCTCCGTCCCGGCTGGCGTGACCAATGTGGAACGGCGCGCCGTGCGTGACGCCGCCTTGAATGCCGGCGCGCGCCGGGCCTACTTGATCGCCGAGCCGCTCGCCGCCGCGATCGGCGCACGCATCCCGATCGCTGATCCGAGCGGCAACATGGTGATCGACATCGGTGGGGGGACAACGGAAGTCGCCGTCATCTCGCTGAACGGGATCGTGGTCGCCAAATCGGTACGCATCGGCGGGAACCATCTCGACGACGCGATCGCCTCCTACATCAAGAAAAAACACAACCTGCGGATCGGCGAACGCACGGCCGAGGAGATCAAGATCGCCATCGGCTCGGCACTGCCGGTGGAAGACGAGATGGTGATGGATGTCCGGGGACGCGACGAAGTCACCGGCCTACCCCGGACCATCCAGGTGCATGCGAACGAAGTGGTCGAGGCGATCGCCGAGCCGCTGGAAGCCATCCTCACCACCGTCCGTGCTGTCCTCGAAGAAACGCCGCCCGAACTCGCCTCCGACATCATCGACAAGGGAATGGTCTTGACCGGTGGCGGCGCATTGCTGCGCAACTTGGACCGCTTGCTGACCGAGGTGACCGGTGTCCCCTGCTTCGTCGCCGACGACCCTCTCAGCTGTGTCGCCATCGGCACCGGGCTGGCACTGGAGTACTTCGACGTCATCCGCGATAGCCTGGAAGAGGTCTAGGTGAGAGCGTAGTACTCCGCTTCCTCTCCCCCGCAGGCGATGACGGCATGGATGTGCCGCACGGCCCAGCGCTGACTGGTCCAGAGCAAGCGAGCGACTGCCTCGTCGAGATCACACCACGCGTAGTCGTCATGGGCTTGCGACAACCGGACAGCTGCTCGCGGCTCGACCAG
>DAOTYK010000077.1:0-1713 GCA_034434855.1 Thermomicrobium sp. | reverse complement strand
ACATCGACGTTCCGCAGATCGACGACGTCCTGTCCCCAGACCAGGTCGAGAAGCTCCTGCCTCGTGCAAACGCGACCGGCCCGCTCGACCAATGCGGTGAGCAAAGCGAACTCACGCGGTGCCAGATGAATCTCCCGTCCCCGATACACCACGCGGTGCTCGTCGCGGAAGATCACGAGCGTTCCGGCTGTGAGCACGTTCCCGGCGTTGGTCTCTGCCGACCGGCGCAGCAGGGCATCGATCCGGGCGAAGAGTTCGCGCGTGCGGAATGGCTTCACCACGTAATCGTCTGCTCCTTCCTGGAACAGCGCGACGATGTCGTCTTCGCTGTCTCGTGCCGTCAACACGAGGATAGGCGCGCTCGACCACTTGCGGATCAGCCGGCAGACATCGCGCCCATCGATACCCGGAAGCATCAGATCGAGGATCACGAGGTCGGGTCGGATGGTGCGCGCCAGCATGATGGCCTGCCGGCCTTCCTGGGCGGTCCAGACGCTGTAGCCACGCTGTTCCAGGCTATAGGAGAGAATCTGGGCGAGTGTCGGATCGTCCTCGACGATCAGGATGCGCTGCTGTGTCGGTGTTCCTTCTGGTCGCGTGGTCGATCGGCTGCTCACCGTGACCATCCATCTTCCCTTCACTGAGGGCAGTGTACCGAGTTGGGCTTAACGGAGGATCAGCGGGAGATTAACGCTCGATTAACGGGGCGAGTTCGCTGACGATGCGCACTACGTCGCCGACCGCGAAGGGACGAAAGAGAATCCGGTTGGCGCGCTGGCGCAACCATTCCGGCAGGGCGCGCAGGGGACTCGCCAGGACGAGGAGTCGCGTGCCTGGAAAGTCCTCGATCAGGCGCTGGAGTGCGGCGAGCTGCTCACCATCGCTGGCGAGGTCCACCACGATCAGGTCGGGGCGCAATCCCCAGCGGGCGAGAAAGCGTGCTGCGTCAGTAGCGCGCTCGTGTGCGCTCACGGCGTAGCCGAGTTCCTCGAGTTCCGCACGAAAATAGGAGCGAGCCGGCCAGTCCGGCTCGATGAGGACGATGAACGGTAAGGCTGCCATCGCCTCGCTCCTGCTCTCGCGAGACAGTGTGCGACTGCCTCGCGAACGAACGAGAGCGGTCGCTCGAGCTAGGACGAGCGACCGCTCTTCCATCCGGACACGATTCCGAGGTATCGTGAGCAGCTCAAGATGGCTCGCGCAGCGTCCGGGCCTCCAGATACTCCTGGCACTGCCAGCACTGATGCGGTCCCGCTGTGGCTCGGCAGCGCTCGACCGCTTCCGGTGTGTTGAGCGCATAGCCGAGCGCGCAACGGAGGATCACCCGTTTCCGGCCACGCTTGGTCTGGAAGGTAACCTTCTTCAGCATCGGGCAACCGAGCCACAGCTCGTCCTCGGAATCGGTGTCCGGCGCACGCCGAAAGAGCCTTGCTGCCAGCATCGCGCCGGTCACCTCACACTCGTTCTCCTGGCAACACCAGGAGATCGTTCCAGCACACGCTCGCAACAGTTACCTGCCGAGCTGGCTGGTTCGCCTTCCAGTATACGCGCGGCGCGATTCCATCAGGGCGTCGACCCCGGCAGGCGCAGTTTGGCGGCCAGGACTGGGCTTTGGAACTCGCTCGCCAGGATATCCATGATCACGATGTCGTCTCGATACGGACCGATCTTGGTTGCCTGGCGCAAGCGACCGACTTCCCGGAATCCGACACG
>DAOTYK010000076.1:0-1604 GCA_034434855.1 Thermomicrobium sp. | reverse complement strand
CGGTCACCCACTTCCTCGATCGGGTGTTGCAGATGCTCCTGGCGCATCCGGTAGAAGTTGGGACGACCAGCCTCGTTCTCAGCGATCCATTGCTGAGCGAAACGTCCCGTCTGGATATCTTGCAGGAGCTTGTGCATCGTTTCGCGCACATGATCGTCGATGACTTTCGGGCCGCTCACGTAGTCACCGTACTCCGCGGTATCGCTGACCGAGTAGCGCATGAATTTGAGGCCACCCTCATAGATCAGATCGACGATCAGCTTGAGTTCGTTCAGAACCTCGAAGTAGGCCACCTCGGGCTGGTATCCTGCTTCGACCAGCGTCTCGAAGCCGGCTTGGATCAGGTGACTCACGCCACCACACAGTACCGCTTGTTCGCCGAAGAGGTCAGTCTCCGTCTCTTCCTTGAATGTCGTCTCGATGACACCTGCTTTGGTACAGCCGAGTCCCTTCGCATAAGCCAGCGCGATCTGCTTGGCTTGGCCACTGGCGTCCTGGTGGACGGCCACGAGTGCCGGTACGCCGATTCCCTGGACATACAGATCGCGCAAGATGTGCCCTGGGCTCTTCGGTGCGACCATCGCGACATCGACGTCAGGAGGCGGCACGATGCGCCCATAGTGAATGTTGAAACCATGAGCGAACATGAGGAGTTTTCCGGGACGGAGCTCTGGCGCGACGCTGTCCTCGTAGACCCCCTTCTGGACGTGGTCAGGCATCAGCATGGAGATGATGTCGCCACGCGCGGCTGCTTCGCGTGGAGTCAGGACCTCGAATCCGTCGGCTTTCGCTCGCTCCCGGCTGCGGCTTCCCTCGTGCAGGCCGACCACCACCTGGACGCCACTGTCACGCAAGTTCTGGGCATGAGCGTGTCCCTGACTTCCATAACCCAAAACGGCGACGGTTTTGCCAGCGAGGTATGCGAGATCGGCATCCGAGTCGTAATAGATTGTCGCCATTGGTTTCTTTACCCTCCAACTACTCGATCAGCGAGTCATCCTGTCTCATGCTACAACGGGCTGTGGGGTCGTCGCAACTACCCGTGCACCGCGGGCCATGGCGATGACTCCGGAGCGGGCGATCTCCTTGATCCCGTAAGACCGCACCATCGTGATCAAGGAATCGATCTTGTCCGGTGGCCCGGTGACCTCGATGACGAGTGAATCGGGAGTCGCATCCACGATGCGCGCCTGATAGACGTCAGTCACCAAGCGCATGATATCGCTCCGATTCCGGTCCGTCGCTGTGACCTTGATCAAGGCGAGTTCGCGTTGAATCAAGTTTTCGTCCGTCACATCGGTGATCTTGATCACCTCGAGGATCTTGTACAGCTGTTTGACGAGTTGTTCGATCTTGCGATCGTCACCCTGCGCGACGAGCGTGATACGGGACAAGCCGGGCGTCTCCGAGTGACCGACGGCGATCGAGTCGATATTGAATCCGCGCTGGCGGAACAAGCTGACGATCCGGTTCATGACGCCCGGTTTGTCTTCGACCAAGACGACCAGCGTATGGCTCCGCACGCTCACCATTCCCCCTCGATCCGGTAATCGTCGATCATGTCGCGGAACGATCCCCCCGATGGAATCATCGGGAACACGTTC
>DAOTYK010000075.1:0-1954 GCA_034434855.1 Thermomicrobium sp. | reverse complement strand
TGGGCTAATCGAGCCTGACGGTGTCCGCATCACGGAGTACCGTGTCGAGTGCCGCGGAGAAGATCTCCAGGGTGCGCGCGATATCGGCTTCGCTGTGGGCTAACGAGAGGTAGAGCTTTTCGCCCGGGTTGACCAAGAGACCACGTTCCAGGCAGGCGAGGCCGAAGCGAATCGCTCGCTGGCGATCGGCTCGAAGCAACGCAGCATAATCCCTGGGCTCTTCCTCGGCGAAGACGACCTGGAGGACTGGTCCTTCCCCGATGACTTGAAGCGGTATGCCGCGTGTGGAGGCCAGTTCACGCAATCCGGCCCGGAGTTGCTCGCTGAGCCGGTAGAGATGGTCGTACACGCCAGGCTGTCGGAGAACCTGCAAGGTGGCCAGCCCGGCAGCGGCCGCCAGCGGATTGCCGTTGAGCGTCCCGCTGAGATGCGCGACCGGTTCGCCACGAGACCGGCGCGTGGGGTCGGTGAGTGCCATGATCTCGCGGCGGCCGGCGACAGCAGCGAGCGGGTAGCCACCGCTCAACGCCTTGCCGAAGGTCGCCAGATCGGGTACGACGCCGTACCGTTCCTGGGCTCCTCCATAGGCGAGCCGGAACCCGGTAACGACTTCGTCGAAGATGAGGAGGATTCCGTAGCGCTCGGTGAGCTCGCGCAGGCCGCTCAGGAAGCCGGGTGCTGGTGGGAGCGCTCGCTGCAGCGGCTCGCAGATGACGGCAGCCAGCTCCTCGGCATGCTGCTCGATCAGCGCGCGCGTGAGGTCGAGGTCGTTCCAGCGCGAGACCAGGACGGTCTCGGCGACTTGGGGTGGGATCCCGGCGGAATCGGGTTGCGGCTGCGGTGGGTCCGAGGGGACGGCGGGGAAAGCGCTGATGAGGGCGTAGTCGTGGACGCCGTGGAAGGCCCCTTCGAACTTGAGGATCTTGGTACGACCAGTGTAGGCGCGGGCGATGCGCAGCGCGTGGAAAGTCGCCTCGGTGCCGGTGGAGACGAACTTGACTTGCTCGGCGCAGGGAACGGCCCGGATGATCTCTTCCGCCAGCTCGATCGCGGCCGGCGTGAGCGTGTAGAAGGTCGAGCCGAGTGCGGCCTGCCGCGAGACGGCTTCGACGATAGCGGGATGGGCATGACCGAGGATGAGCGGTCCCGAACCGAGCACATAGTCGATATATTCCCGGCCGTCGACGTCGACGACGCGGCTTCCCAAGCCGTGCGAGAGCACGACGGCATGCGACTCGGGGAGCACGAAACTGGTCAGGGCGCCACCGAGCGCCTCGCGTGCGCGGCGGAGCCATTCGGTGCGGGTAGCGTCAGGTGTTTTGGTCACTGTTGGCCCCCGCCGGGCTGGTGGCTGGGACCGCTGCTTCTTCCTGGGCGCGCCCGGCCCGGCCTCGCCGACGACGACGGACGGTGGGGCGACCGGCTGGTGCGGCACTCTCTGAGGGTAACGACCAGTGGTGCAGCCACTTGAGGACGCGGGGTACCACGTACGTCGTCGTACCGATGACGCCGGGAATCCGCTGGAGCTTCTCGGTGATG
The DNA here is from genome assembly GCA_034434855.1 of Thermomicrobium sp. Lineage (GTDB taxonomy): Bacteria > Chloroflexota > Chloroflexia > Thermomicrobiales > Thermomicrobiaceae > Thermomicrobium. Next base: position 415 of record DAOTYK010000075.1, on the reverse strand, counting down.
AAGCGATAGAGCGCATCGACCGTGGGGACGAAGACTTGGATGCTGATGTCGCGCTCGCCGGTGGTGAGGCCGACGTAGGCGACCTCTTCCATGGCGACGAGTTGCTGAGCAACGTCCTCGAGGCGCCCCGGTTCGACTTCCAGGAAGATGTCGGCGGTCACGTCGTAGCCGAGGGCCGAAGGATTGACGATCGCGACGAGCTTGACGATGCCGTCCTCGACGAGCCGGTTGATGCGAGCGCGGACGGTTCGCTCAGCGACACCGAGCCGGCGAGCGATCTCGGCGCTCGGCATGCGGCTGTCCTCCTGGAGGAGACGGATGATCGAGCGGTCGAGTGCATCGATCGGGCGTACCATCGTTCCAGCGCTCCTCACTCCCTGGTCTCCATTGACCAGCTGTCGCACCATCTCGGTGC
>DAOTYK010000074.1:0-2633 GCA_034434855.1 Thermomicrobium sp. | reverse complement strand
CACCGCGCAATCAGCCGCCAGCTCGCCCGTTTCGCGGCCGCTGCCGAAGAGCTCGTTGAGCGCGCAGTACCCGATACGGTCTTCGTCTACCGGGGCGGGGACGACGTCGTGGCACTCGTCCCGGCCGAGCAGGCGGTCCCGCTGGTGCTGGCGCTCGGCAATGCTTTCACCGAGGAGACGCAGGGGCGCTCCGCCTCGGCTGGCATCGCCATCGGCCATTGGTTGGAGCCGCTCGGCGACCTCCTCCAGAGCGCCCGCGAAGCCGAAAAGCGGGCCAAGCGGCTGCCCGGCAAGAAGGCTGTCGCCGTCGAGCTCCAGCCGCGCGGCGGCGAGATCGTCCGCGTCGTCGCCCGCGCCGACCAGCTGGCGGCGCTCGAGTTCGTCGACCTGGTCGACCGTTTCCGCCGCGACGGCGCAGGCAGCCTCTCCGGCCGCCTGCCCACCGACCTGCGCCAGTTGGCCCGTGCCTTCCCCCAGGCCGATGCGGCCTTCCGTGCCGTGCTCGCTCGCTCGGTGAAACGCCAGGGCGAGTGGCCCAACGGCACGGAGGACGAGCGCGAGCGGCTGGTCGAGCGGCTGTACGGCTTCGCGACGGTCTACGACCAGCTGCGCGCCAGCCTGCCGGCCGAGGACGCGCGACGGTTCGAGCGCGTGCCCCCTGGACCGGCCCAACTGGCCGACTGGCTCGCGCTGGCGCGCTTCGTGGCGAGAGGAGGTGGCGAGTGACCACGCTGTTCCTGGAACCGCTCGACGTCTGGCTCTTCCGCGACGGACGCCCCTTCACCGCCGGCCAGCAGTTCCGCGCCGCCAGTCGCTTCCCACCCAGCCCGCTGGTGGTCCAGGGAGCGTTGCGCGCCTACCACCTCATGGTTCACTCCCGCGCCCCGGCCTGGGACGACGCTGCCGTCACCGAAGTGGTCGGTGGACCGGACGACTGGGGCCCGCTGCGCCTGGCCGGACCGCTGGTCGCTCATCGCGCCCCGGACGGCACGGTCGATGTCCTGCTCCCCCCACCGGCCGATGCGGTCGCGCGCGGTGCGACGCTCCGTCGCCTACCCGCGCCAGCCGAGCTGCCCGCGGGACTGCGCCTACCCGCGCCGACGCCCCGCCTCTTCCCGCTCTGGGAACTCGGCGCGGAGCAGTCCGAGAAGGCCAGTCAGCGACTCTGGTTGCGCCTGGCCGATTTTGCGGCCTATTGCCGAGGAGAGTCCGTCACCGGCGTGACGCAGGAGGAACTCTGGACGGAAGAAGTCCGCATCGGGATCGCTCAGGACATGGCTCGCCGCACGACGCGCGAGGGACTCTACTACGAGGCCCGCTACGTCCGCTTGCACCCGGGCGTCGGGCTCCTCGTCGCCTTCGACGGGCTCGCTTGGCCCGAGCACGAGGGTGTCCTGGCGCTCGGCGGCGAGCGCCGCTCCGCCCGCTTCGAGGTGCTCGCTGAACCGCTCCTTCCCACCGCACCCGATCCCCTGCCGGAGCGTTTCAGCGTCTTTTTCCTCACCCCCGCCGTCTTCGAGCGTGGGTGGCTTCCGCGCGATTGGGGCGCTTTCTTCGAGGGGGCTGTCGAACTGGTGGCGGCTGCGCTCGACCGCTACGAGGCGGTCGGTGGCTTCGATCTGGCGCGCGGTCGCGAGCGTCCCGCACGCCGGGCAGTGCCGGCTGGAAGTGTCTACTACTTCGTCGCCCACGGTGAGGCCCGACTCCGCCGGACCAGAGACCTCCCTTGGCCCACGGTGAGCGACTGGGGTGCCGAGATCGGTTTCGGAACGGTCATGATCGGAGGATGGTGACATGGCTGACGCCAGTGCCTTGCTCTTCGCCTACTGCGAGACGCCGGTACACGCCGGGACTGGCCGCGCCGTCGGCACGGTCGATCTCCCGATCCAGCGCGAGCGGATCACCGGCTTTCCCATCGTCCAGGCCTCGAGCGTCAAGGGGGTCTTGCGGGCGGTCACCCAGCCCAACGGTGCGCCTGTCGAGCGTCACCGCGCTCTCTTCGGCCCCGATCGGCCGGAGGAAGCCTCCACCCATGCCGGAGCGCTCCAGGTGACCGATCTCCAGGTCGTCCTCTTCCCGGTCCGCTCGCTGGCTGGCGTCTTCGCCTGGACCACCAGTCCCGCAGCGCTCGCGCGCCTGGTGCGCCTGGCCAGGCTGGCCGGACTCGAGGGGCCGGTCGATCCTACCCGCTTCGCCGGTCTCCGGTCGCAGCAATGCGCTGTCGCCAATGGGAGCGCCCTGCTCACCCCGGCCGGTCAGCAGGTCGGTGTCGTCCTCGAGGAGTACAGCTTCACGCTCGCCGGCGACCTGGCTGAGCTGGTCTCGTCCCTCGCCGAATGGCTCGCTGCGCACGCCCTGCCCCAGACGCCGGAGTATGCCTGGTGGCGCGCGAACTTGGCTGCCCGTCTCTGCGTCCTGGCCGACGACGATTTCCGCGACTTCGTCCTCTACGCGACCGAGATCGAGACCCATGTCCGCCTGGACGACCGGACCAAGACGGTCGAGAGCAGAGCGCTCTGGACGACCGAGGTCCTGCCGGCCGAGACGCTCCTCGTCGGACTTCTGGCTGCCACCCGTTCCCGCTACGACAAAGTCGACGAGGACGGCCGCACGCTCTTGTCCTGGCTCACCGG
>DAOTYK010000073.1:0-1893 GCA_034434855.1 Thermomicrobium sp. | reverse complement strand
GGCGAATCGGTCTCGGTGACCGAGCGCCGCGCCGAAGAGGTGCGGGCGGGTGCAGCCGGGCGGCGGCTCCTGCAACGGCTCACCAGTTTCCGCGAGTTCAACATCCTGGTCGCGCTGCTGGTACTCGGTCTCTTCCTTTCGATCGCGACCGAAGCCTTCCTGACCACTGGCAACCTTTTCGGTGTGGCACGCGCCTTCTCGCTGACAGCCATCGTGGCGATCGGGCAGACGATGGTCATCCTGACGGGTGGGATCGACCTTTCGGTGGGCTCGGTGCTGGCTCTGGCTGGTCTTTCGACCGGGATACTCCTGGAACGTGGGATTCCGCTGCCGTTGGCGATGCTGGCTGGTCTCGGGGTCGGAGCTACGGTGGGACTGGTCAATGGCCTGATCATCACCCGGGTCGGTCTCCCTCCCTTCATCGCGACGCTCGGAACCTTGAGCATCGGACGCGGGCTCGTCTATGTGCTCACCAAGGGATATCCGGTCACTGTGCCGTACGACTACCAGGCGTTCATTTGGCTCGGGCAAGGCTACGTCTGGATCGTTCCGGTGCCGGTCATAATTATGGTCGTGCTGACGATTCTGGGGACGATCTTTCTCGGCTTCACGACATATGGTCGATACATCTATGCGGTCGGGGGAAATCCGGAAGCGGCTCGCTTGGCTGGTATTCCGGTCGAGCGTGTGAAGTTGCTCGTCTACGTCCTGTGCTCGACGTTAGCTGCTCTGGCGGGGCTGATCCTCGTGGCGCGGCTCGTGTCAGCGCAGCCCTCGGCTGGGCTCGGTTTCGAGCTCCCCGTGATCGCTGCCTCGATCATCGGTGGCACCAGTCTGATGGGTGGGGAGGGCACGGTGCTGGGCGCCGTTCTCGGTGCAGCCATCATGGGTGTCCTGGAGAACGGCATGGTCCTTCTGGGGGTCAGCACCTATGCACAGCAGGCGGTCACCGGTACGGTGATCATCCTGGCGGTGGCCTTGGACATGTGGCAGAAGCGGCGACGGGCGCGAGTCCGCCGAGCGCGCCGTTGAGTTGGAGGCGAGGGAGTAAAGGGTGGAGCGGACACGAGCGTTTCTCGAGCGGCTGGGTTTGCCGCGCGGTGATCTCCATGATCTGCCGACCAGCACGAAACGCTTTCCTGATGGGGCCCAGTATCGGGTCGAGATTCCGAGCACCGAGGGACCGCGCGTTCTCGCCGCGGTGATCGAGGAAGCGAAGCGGCACGGTATCGTCGTCCACCGAATCTCGCAGGGAAGCGGCGTGATGCTGTTGACCGACGAGGAGATCCGCGAGATGGCGGTGCTGGCCGCAGCCGAGGGGATGGAGGTCAGCCTCTTCGCGCGACCGAGTGCGGGATGGGATATCGGTGCGATGGCGCGGACGCCGGCTGGGTCGCTCGTCAGTGCCAAGCTGCGCGGCCAGGAGCAACTGGTCCATTGTCTGGAGGACGTGCGGCGGGCAGCGGAGTTGGGCATCCGGAGCGTCCTGCTCGCTGACGAGGGAGCGCTCTGGGTGGCGAGCGAGATGCGGCGGTCCGGTGAATTACCGAGCGATATGCAGTTCAAGGTCAGTGTGCTGATGGGGGCGGCCAATCCGGCCTCGGTCACGTTGCTGGTCCGCTTGGGAGCGGACACGTACAACGTCGCGACCGATCTCACATTGGCGCAGCTCGCTGCGATCCGCGCCGCGGTCGATGTGCCTCTCGACATCTATGTCGAGGTGCCGGACGACGTGGGAGGGTTCGTCCGCCACTACGAGATCGCCGAGATCGTGCGTGTGTGCGCCCCGGTCTATCTCAAGTTCGGTCTCCGCAACGCCCCGAACATCTATCCCTCGGGACGGCATCTCGAGGAGCTGGCTGTCCAGTTGGGGCGGGAGCGAGTTCGCCGAGC
>DAOTYK010000072.1:0-3659 GCA_034434855.1 Thermomicrobium sp. | reverse complement strand
CGGTTCCAGCTGGTCTCGCTGGATTCTTTCTCAATGATGTCATCGATCTGTACTTTCATTCCGGCGGCGGAGGCGAGACCGCGATCGTGTTCACGAGTCTTCTCCTGATCGTGCTCGGGTTTGTCCTCGGGTTGGCTGAACGCTACGGGAGTCGGCGTCGAGCGCTCGGCGAACTCAGTTTACGGGATGGGTTGGTCGTTGGTCTCGCCCAAGCCTTGGCTCTCCTACCAGGCGTTTCCCGCTCTGGCAGCACCATCACCGCGAGCCTCTTTCTCGGTTTCGCGCGCCCGGCAGCGGCGCGGTTTTCCTTCATCCTGGGCATTCCGGCGATCGCTGGGGCAGGATTGCTCGAAATGCTGGAACTCGTGCGGACCGGTCTTCCTGCCGAAGAGCGAACCGTCTTTTTTGCCGGTGTTCTCAGCGCAGCGATCACTGGATTTCTGGCCATCGCTTTCCTGCTGCGCTTTCTGCAGCGGTACAGTACAGGCATCTTCATCGTGTACCGTATTGCGCTGGGCCTCGTCCTCTTGCTCGTCGTTTCGTTCGCTCGCTGAACGTCTCAAGCTGTTAGAGGCGACTCAGCAGTTGCCGACTCGCTCGTGGCAGTCGGCTCGCGTTCTGGCCGGATATCGGGGATGAGCCAGCTGGCCACTAGCCCCACCGCGATGAACGCAGCAGCGACGAGGGCGGTGCGCCGGGCGGCGTCGGTGAACGCGTCCTCGATCGCCCGCATGATCTCCTGACTCCCGGGTTGTGCCCGCAACTGCACGAGGATCTGCCCGGCTGACTGCTTCGTCGCCCTGGCGAGTTGTTCTGCCTGCTGTGCAGGTAGGCCGAGCTGCTCGGTCAGGCGCGTCTCAGTCCCACTGACGAGGCCGGCTGCGAGCACGGCACCCAAGATGGCGATACCGAGGGCTGCACCAACCTGGCGAGTGGTGCTCTGTGTTCCGGACGCTTGACCGGACTGCGCAGTCGGCACCTCGGCAAGAATGACGGACGTGAGCTGTGCAGTCGCGAGTCCGACCCCGAGGCCGTAGAGAAACAGGGCCGGAGCCAGGCGCCAGCCTGTCGTGTCAGGACTGAGGAAGGGGACCAGAAGCACCAGCCCGATAGCCTCGAACAGCATGCCAGCGCGGACGACTTGCCGAGCCCCGAACCGTTGGGCCAGGTTGGCTGCCGCTGGTCCACCGAGGAAAGCGCCGATGGCCGTGGCCAAAAGAACCAGGCCAGTTTGGAGAGCGGTGTACCCGAGAACGGCTTGCAGGTACAACGGCAAAACGAAGACGATCCCGAACTCGCCGAGGCTCACGATCAGGGCGGCGAGATTTCCCCAGCGGAACGAGCGATACCGAAACAGGCGAAGGTCGAGAAGGACCGGACGGTTCGCTGCGACGCGACGCAGTTCATAGAGAGCGAAGAAGGGGAGAAGGACCGCCGCGATGACCAACGCCAACGGCACCGGCGACAGCGAGGCGAGAGGCCATTCCCATGAGCCGATCCGGAAGGTCTCCGTCGGGCGCCACCAGCCGTAACGCTGGCCTTCGATCAGACCGAAGACGAGAGCGGCGAAGCCGATCGCACTCGTCAGGATCCCCATCGGATCGATTCCTCGCGATGCTGAGGGATCACGCGTCTCTGAGACGGTGAGGAACGCAACGGTGCCAGCGAGAAGACCGATCGGCAAGTTGATGTAAAATGCCCAACGCCACGAAAAGTCGGTGGTCAGCCAGCCACCCACCAACGGACCCAGCGCTGCCATACCGCCGATCACGGACCCCCAGATCCCGAAGGCAATCGCGCGCTCACGACCGCGGAACATCGCGTTGACGCTCGAAAGCGTCGAGGGGAGAATGCAGGCTGCGCCGATGCCCTGGAGGGCACGTGCCGCGATGAGGAGCGTCCCGGATGGAGCACTGGCACAGAGGAGGCTCGCGCCGCCGAAGAGGGCCAACCCGCCAAGGTAGATCCTCTTGCGTCCGTACAGATCACCGAGACGACCGACCGTCACGAGGAGGGCTGCGAAGACGAGCGAGTAGACCGTATTCACCCACTCTGCATCAGTCAACTGGATGCCAAGATCCTCGATGATGCTCGGGATGGCGACATTGACGATGGTCGCATCGACGATGATCATAGCCAGGCCGAGGGCGAGCGAAGCCAGCCCCAGCCAGCGTGTGCGTGGTGCCTCCTTCATCATAGTGCTCCGATCTTATCCAAAGCTACCAAACTGTTACTTCACTTCTCCTCGCTCATTCTACCACACCGGCTGGGATCTTGCCCAGGGTGCTGTGCCGGGTCACCTGCCGGGGCGCGGAGGACGTGCAGTCTGCGAGAGCGAGTTGCGGTCATCGACTAGGCGATCGGGTTGCCCGGGTCAGTCGGGTGGTCTGGCTGGAGCAAGATGACACGACCATCTGGCTGGATAGCGCCCAGGACGAGCACTTCCGAGGGGAAACCAGCGACCCGTCGAACGGGGAGGTTGACGACCGCGATGATCAGTCGGCCGATGAGGTCTTCGGGGGCGTACCAAGGCCGGATGGCTGCCGAGGAACGCTTGAGTCCGAGCGGTCCGAAATCGATCGTCAGTTTGTAGGAGGGCTTGCGTGCCTCCGGAAACTCCTCTACGGCCACGATTCGCCCGACGCGCAGATCGACGCGTTGGAAATCGGTCAGGTCGATCGGCGGCTTCGCTTCCATCTTCCCTCCCTTCGCGCGCTGGGAAGCGTACCATCGTATCGGGTGCATGCCGGCTCGGAGTGTGGCAACGATGCAGTATCGGCAAGAGACGACCGATCCGCAAGACGAGATGTTCGATATCCTGACCTCGAATGGCGATCTGACTGGTGAAACGGCGGCTCGCTGGTTGGTTCACCAGAACGGACTCTGGCACCCGGCATTCCACCTCTGGGTCGCCTGGTCGTCTCCGGAAGGTCTCCGCGTGCTCCTCCAGCGTCGGAGCCTCACCAAGGACACCATGCCGGGGCGCGTCGACGTGAGCGTCGGTGGTCATTTCCGGGCGGGCGAGTTCGTTCCTGGTCGCCCCTTCGCACCGACAGTACTCGCCGCGATCGCGCGCGAGGTCCGTGAGGAGTTGGGCTGCGCTTTCGAACCGAGCGTCGTCCATTGGCTCGGAACACGCTGGTCGCAAGCGAAGCAGGCGAACGTCTGCGATCGGGAAGTTCAGTACCTGTATCTGTGGCTCCGTCACGAGCCGCTCGTGGCTTTCGAACCTGATCCACGTGAAGTCGCTGCATTGCTCGCTGTTTCGGTTCGCGGTCTGCTCGAGTTACTCGAGCAGGAGCGCCTGTCCGTGGAAGCATCGGTTCTGTGGTCGAGCGAATCGGGAGCAGGGAGTACCTGTTCAGTGCAGACTCTGACGCTCGCCGACTTCGTCCCCGGGCGACAACGGTATTGGCGGGTCGTGCTGCATCTTTTCCAGCAAATCGCCGCGAGAGGAGAGTTGCCGACCGAGCCGCTCGTCTTGCGCGATTGCCTCGTACGAGAAGAGCAAAGCGGATACAAGTAAGGAGCGAATCGGTTTCCGTTCCTGACTAGAGTGTCGCGTTTCGCCGTCCGATTCCGATCGCCTGCGCTTTCCAGTCACAGCGCGGCGAGATCCTGAGCAGTTCCTGATAGCGTGACACTGCGCGAGAGCGAAG